>JBBFLE010000010.1 GCA_037481695.1 bacterium
TCCTCCAAGTGGTGGGAGGGGACCAATTATGCCATGTTTACCGGGGATTTTGACACCTGGGAATACACCTTGAGGGAGCAGGCCAAGCGTGTGGAGGAGCTGGGCTGTAAGACCATGGCCTACACCGAATGAGGGCACGGACTTTGGGCTACCCAGGTTGGGTACCGGAGGTTCAAGATAGAGCACAAGTTTGATGTGGTCAGCGTTGTGAATCTCTATGCCAAGTGGCTGAGGGAAGGCAGGCTGAAGGTTGATCCTGAGCGAAATGGGGATATTGTGGTCACGTTACACGATCCCTGCAATGTGGTTCGCAAGGCCGCCCTGGATGGTTTTCCTGGCATAGCTGATGACGCCCGCTATGTGCTAAGCCGAGTGGTGAAGAATTTTGTGGAGATGGATCCCAACAGGGAGAACAACATCTGTTGCAGCGGTGGTGGGGGTGCCCTCATAAACGGCTTTGCCAGGGCCAGAACCTATTACGGTAAGATCAAGGTGGACCAGATCAAGCGATCCGGGGCCAGCAAGGTTTGCACTCCTTGTGTGAACTGCTTCGATGGAATAAACAATCTGGCCAGGGAATACAAGGACACCTATGAGTTCGAGTCTGTGCATCTGTGGACCCTTTTGGCCAATGCCATAGTGCTGGAATGAGTGGACAACCGGGATAGGAGGCGGAAACGCCCCAGGTTTTTTTTGAATGATAAGGGCCGGATCAATTGGAACGGCCACCACAGAGAGCCTCTCCAGGAAAGTTTGGGGCGGGGGGGAGCCCCTTTTCATGCCTGGAGAGGCTTCCATGTTTTTGAAGGTCTTGTTATGAACTCAAGCCGGGTACTGAATCTATCTCGGAAATGAGACCTCCTGATGAAGAGAGCCAAGCTTGGATCATCGAGCCATCTTGAAGAGGGCCTGGATAGAGTGGCCAGATATTTGCTCCAATGGTCCAGGGACGGAGTGCTGGTCTGCGATGTTTCGGGTCGCATAGGCATGGCCAACCCTGCTGCAGCAGATCTCCTGGGATATGAGAGTCCTGAGGAGCTTTGTGAAGATAGAAATCTAGAAGAACTGTTCCAAGATCCCAAAGAGGTGGAGTTGCTTCGCTTAAAGGCGGAACCCCTGGGTTCGGTGAGGGAGTTCCACTGCTTTCTGAAAAAGAAGGAGGGTGGCTTATTGGAAGCCAGGGTCACCTTGGCTGCCATAGGGGGGGCAGACAGGCAGCTTCAGGGACACATGTTGATCCTGAGGGATGTTTCGGAAGAGATAAGAGCCAGAGAAGAGCTAAGCCAACAAAGCGCAAGGCTTGCCACCTTGAGCTCCATAGCCACAACCCTGACCAGCAGCCTTGAGCTGAAAGAGGTTTTGGAACACACCATAGACGAGCTCTTGAAGATGTTGAGCGGGGCCAGCATCCGCATATATATGCTGGATTCCAAGGGTGAATGGCTCAACCTGGTGGCCTGGAAGGGGGCCTCCATCAGATTCATAGACAGGCCGCACTTCCAGCGCCGAAAGGTGGGCGACGGGCTGCTGGGCAAGACCGTGCTTCATAAGAGGGCCATAGTGGTGGACAATTTCCTGAGAGCCGAGGATCCCTATGTACAGGACATAGTGGAGGAGGGGTTGATCTCCTCTGTATATATTCCCCTCATGTCCAAGGACAAAGCCGTTGGGGCATTGTGTGTTTCCAGCTACAGCGAGTTTCGTTTCCCCCAGGATTTCGTGGATTTCTTGACCGCAGTGGGAAACCAGATAGGCGTGGCAATGGAGAACGCCAATCTTTATGAGGGGCTAAAGGAGGCCTACCAAGAACTTCGCAGGACTCAGGAGCAACTCATCAGAAGTGAGAAGCTGGCTTCCCTGGGGAAGCTGGCAGCAACCATAGCCCATGAGATCAATAACCCCCTTTCTGTGGTGCTCACATATACCAAGCTCATGAAGAACATGCTGAGGCGGGGGAGCTTCAACCCCAAGAGGCTTGCTGACATCTCCAGATTTCTGGACACCATGGAGTCAGAGACAGCCCGCTGTGGAGAAATAGTCAGAAACCTCTTGGCCTTTGCACGGCACTCCACCTTGAATGTGGCCGAGCACAGGATAGAGGAGATCATCCAGAGGACCGTGGCCCTGGTCTCCCATGATTTGGAAATGAGAGAGATGAGGCTCAGGTGTTCCTGCGAGCCCGGGCTTCCCCCTGTGCGATGTGATTTCCGCCAGATTCAGCAGGCCATCTTGAATCTGGTCATGAACGGCGTGGAAGCCATGGGGAAAGGGGGCCTGCTAAGCCTTGAGGCCAAGAAGGGAGACAGGGAGGGATTCTTGCTCTTGAGCGTGAAAGACACGGGTTGCGGCATACCCGAGGAGCATCTCTCGCAGATATTCGAGCCCTTTTTCACCACAAAGGAAGAGGCCAAGGGCGTGGGTCTTGGGCTGGCAGTGGTGTACGGTATCATCACCAGACATGGAGGCAGCATAGAGGTACAAAGCCGGGTAGGGGAGGGGACAACTTTCAGAGTCTATCTTCCCTGTGTGTATGAGCCGTCAACGACTCTCCATGCCAACGGAAACCAGGAAAGGGATATCCCATGACACGAAGGCCCAGGATACTGGTGGTGGACGACGAGGCTCCCATGCGGGAGAGCCTCAAGGACTGGCTCACAGAGGACGGCTACGAGGTGGACTTGGCATCAGGAGGGGAGCAGGCTATTGCCATGGCCAGGCAGCGGGATTGGGATGTGATTCTCCTGGATCTGAAGATGCCTGGGATGGACGGTCTGGAAACCCTAAGAAGGCTCAAGGGGGAGGATGTGGGCACAGAGGCCCAGGTCATAATCATGACCGCATACGGAACCATCGACACGGCGGTTCAGGCCATGAAGGAGGGAGCATTTGATTATTTGTTAAAACCCTTTGACCCTGACCAGGTGGAGCTGGAGATACAGCGAATCATCTCTCACAGGGAACTCCTCATGGAGAACCTGCTGCTTAGGCAAAAGTTGGAGGACAGGGCCGAGTTCGATGAGATCGTGGGTAGAAGTCAGCCCATGCAAAGGATCTATGAGCTCATAGAAAAGGTTGCTCCCACGGATTCCACTGTGCTCATCACAGGAGAAAGCGGAACAGGAAAGGAATTAATAGCCAGGGCCATACACGCCAACAGTCCCAGGTGCTACAAGCCCTTCATAGCAGTAAGCTGCGGGGCTCTGCCTGATTCCATCCTGGAAAGCGAGCTTTTTGGTTATGAGAAAGGTGCCTTCACAGGAGCCATGCACACAAAGAGAGGCCGTTTCGAACTGGCCCACCAGGGCACGCTTTTCCTGGATGAGGTAGGGGAGATCAGCATTAAGACCCAGGTGGACCTGCTCAGGGTTCTCCAGGAGAAGGAATTTTGCAGGCTGGGGGGTCATGAACCCCTTAAGGTGGATGTGCGCATTTTGGCTGCCACCAACAGGGATCTCAAAAGAGCCATTGCAGAAAATCGCTTCAGGGAAGATCTATATTACCGGCTAAATGTAATCTGTATCCAGGTGCCTCCTTTGAGGGAGCGCAAGGAGGATATTCCCCTTCTTGTGGAGAGCTTCATCAAGAAACACTCCCTGGTGATGAACAGGGAGCCTGTGAGGATCTCTCCATCAGCCCTCAAGATGCTCATGGAATATGACTGGCCCGGCAATGTGAGGGAGTTGGAAAATGTCATAGAGAGGGCCCTGGTCATAGGCAAAGGAGGCCAGATCCTGCCTGAAGATCTGCCCTTCTACAAGAGGGAAGAACCCTGTGAGCCAAGACCCAAATCCCTAAAGGGAATGGAGAAACTCCATATTGAACGTATACTGGAGGAAACAGGCTGGAACATCAGACAGGCGGCCCGTCTCTTGGAGATAGACAGGCAGACCCTTTACAACAAAATGAAACGCTACAAGATTGAGCCCAGGAGGTAAAGCCAATTCACTACCTTTATATCACCCACCTGGGCCCTCCCCAGGAGGGAATCCTGGAGAGGCTTCAGGGCTCCATAGGATCCCGGATGGGGATCTCTTGCCGTGTCCTGAGTCCCTTGGGAAATCCTCACTTTGCTTATGACGAGCGAAGATCCCAGTATGAATGCAGGGCCTTGCTGGAAAGGCTCAAGGCCAGCTGCCCTGAGGGAGGGCTGGGCATCTTGGGAGTGACCCGGGTGGATCTTTTCCTGCCCGCCCTCAAGTACGTGTTTGGACTATCTGAGTTGGGGGGCCGTGCTGCAGTCATCTCAACCTACCGGCTGAGACCTGAGTTCTACGAGAAAGCCCAAGACTGGGATCTCTTGCTGGAGAGACTTGAAAAGACCGCGGTGCACGAAGTGGGACATCTTGTGGGTTTGACGCACTGCCGTGATCCTCACTGTGTGATGCATGCCTCGACCATCATAGAACACACGGATGCCAAACTGGCCACCCTGTGCCCCACCTGTATGGAACTTTTAAGATGGGAGCTAAAACAAAGACCCAGTCTGAAGCCTACCTCTGAAATGCCGAAGAATTCTACAGGTAGCTGAACTTTTCTGCAACTACAGAAAAAGACTAAAATTCAATATGTTAGAAAGTATGAAGGAATTACCTCTTCGATATATGTCGAGACATTCGACATCCATCCTTAAGGTTCTTTTGTCCAGGCGCTGGCTCTCGGCTGATTTAACCAATGATTTCAATATATTATTGCTTAAGCCATCTGTTGGCATTCTAGTTGCTTTCTGTAAGGGCAGCATCTGCTAAAACCAACAAGGAGGGACCGCCATGACACCCAGAATCCAGAGCTCCATGAAGATAGTGCCTGCAGGCAAGAGGAAATGCATTTGGATGGAAGCAGGGGTCGTCTCTTTTAAGCTTTGTGACAACAACTATGATTGCCCTACCTGCGCTTATGACCACGCAATGCAGGCCAGGACCGTGGAGACCAAGGCCAGCCAGCCTCCCCTGACGGTGGAGACCCCCAAGGAGCGCTTCACCCAGAGCTGGGTGCAAAAGATGATGCAGTTACCTGCATCTCGTCGCAAGTGCAGGTACATGCTCACAGGAGAGGTCTCCAGCAAGATATGTCCTAATGCTTACGAGTGTGGCAACTGCTCTTTTGATCAGATGATGCAGGAGCGGCTCACATCCCAGGTATTGCCTGTGAGGGCCCAGACCCAGGTGGGAGGCTTCTTAGTGGCTGAAGATCTTTACTATCATCAAGGCCATACCTGGGCCAGGCCCGAATACGGTGGGAGGGTTCGTGTGGGCATGGACGATTTTGGAAGAAGATTGGTGGGAAAGGTCAAGGCGGTGGGGCTTCCCCCTGTGGGAGCAGAGATACGTCAGGGAGAAGTGGCTTTTTCCCTAAGGAGAAACGGTCACACGGTCTCGGTTCTGTCGCCGGTTGATGGTATTGTGGTGCATCAAAACCCCCAGTTAAGCAAAGACCCCCTGGAGTTTCACAGCTCACCTTATGAGAGGGGCTGGTTTGTGGTGGTGGAGCCCACGGCCCTTCGCAAGAACCTAAAGGGCCTTCACTTCGGGCATGAAGCCCACGGCTTCATCCAGTCAGAAACAGACCAGCTCTTGGCCATGGCCGGAGGGGTTCCTTTGGCTGCAGACGGTGGTGTTGCAGCCGAGGATCTCTTCGAGGAGTTGGACGAGGCTAGCTGGCTCCAAGCCATAAAAACCTTCCTGAGAAGCTAAGGACCTCTCTAGGTTGGGGGCCGGAAGCCCGGCCCCCAACCAAAAAAGGCCTTTTCCAGAACCCCAAGCTCCTTAAAATAACTCCTCATCATATGAAAGCTTCTTTTGCCACAGGCGCAAGCTTGTGGGTATGCCATGGGTCATGCAGGCGTGGATGGGCAGCGCCGGGCCAGGCTTGACTTTTGTCCTCTTCTCGGGTAGATAAGCTTGAACACTTCAGCCTGCGAGCTTATAATGAGGTGACTACCTCTGGAGAACCGCATTTGCCTCCCCCAGATTGATAACTGATTGGCAAGCCTTCCTCCAATGGAAAGCTCAATCACTTCTTGTAGGAGAGCGATACATGGCTAAGGGATGTGTTCTGGTAGTGGGCGGCGGCATAGGTGGCGTTCAAGCAGCCCTGGATCTCGCCGAAAGCGGCTTTCATGTGTACCTGGTGGAGAGTTCTGCTGCCATAGGCGGCACCATGAGCCAGTTGGACAAGACCTTTCCCACTAATGATTGCGCCATGTGCATCCTTTCACCCAAGGTGGTGGAATGCGGCCGCAATCTCAACATCGAGCTGCTGACCAACTCAGAAGTCCTTGACATTCAAGGTGAACCCGGGGATTTCAAGGTGGAGGTGGCTCAGTTTCCCCGTTATATTGATCTGTCCAGCTGTACCGCATGCGGGGAGTGTGCCAAAGTCTGTCCAGTGGAGAGGCCCAATGAATACGATTTAGGGCTTTCCAAGAGAAAGGCCACCTACAAACGTTATCCTCAGGCCATTCCCAGCGGTTACGCCATCCAAAAGCTGGATACTGCCCCCTGTCGCATGGCATGTCCGGCCAACCTCAATGTGCAAGCCTATGTGGCCATGGTGAAAGAGGGCAAATATAAAGAGGCCGTGCAGATCATCATGAGGGATCTGCCTTTCCCAGGCGTACTGGGAAGGGTTTGCCCTCACCGTTGCGAGGAGAGCTGTAGGCGCAAGCAGGTGGATCAGCCCATATCCATCAGGGAGATCAAGAGGGTGGCTGCTGATCATGCCCCGGTGGGAGAGCTTGAGGTTCCCCCCATAGACTTCAAAGAGGATCGGGTGGCTGTGGTGGGATCTGGCCCAGCTGGATTGACGGCCGCCTATTTCCTGGCCTTGGAAGGCTACAAGGTGACGGTCTATGACTCCATGCCAGAGCCGGGAGGAATGATGCGCTACGGCATACCCGAGCATAGACTCCCCCGTTCTGTCCTGGATGCCGAGATAGAAAACCTGAAGCGATTTGGGGTGGAGATCCAGACCAATGTGCGCATAGGAAAAGACGTGACCCTCAAGGAGCTGAGGGAACATGGGGCCAAGGCCGTGTTTCTGGCCACCGGGGCCTGGAAGGGGCTCAAGCTGGGTATCCCAGGGGAAAAGGATGGGCCGGGGGTCCAGGATGTGACCAGCTTTCTAAGAGAGGTGCATCTGGGCCAGCTCAAGAAAGTCCAGGGCAAGGTGGTGGTCATCGGAGGCGGTCATTCGGCTCTGGATGGGGCCAGGACAGCCCTTCGCTTGGGTGCAAGCGAGGTGAGCATTCTGTACAGGCGCTCCAGGGCAGAGATGCTGGCAGAGCCCGAGGAAATAGAGGAAGCAGAGGCCGAGGGAGTCAAGATCAACTTTCTGGCTGCTCCTTTGAGGGTGGTGCACGAGGGAGGCAGGCTCAAGGGTCTGGAGTGTATAAGGACCAGGCTCACTGAGCCTGACAGCACAGGCAGGCGAAAGCCCATCCCGGTGGAGGGTTCGGAGTTCTTCCTGGAGGCGGATCACATTATCCCGGCCATAGGCCAAGAGCCTGATTTGGAATTCCTGGGAGATGGGCTGCAGTTGGATGTTTCCAAGTGGAACTTGCTGGTGGTGAACCCTGAAACCCTTCAGACCAGCGTGCCCTGGATATTCGCAGGAGGCGATGTGGTAACAGGTCCGGCCACCGTGATCGAAGCAGTAGCAGCGGGAAAGAGAGCTGCCCATTACATAGTCAAGTACTTGAAAGGCGAAGAACTTCCCAAGGAATGGGTGGAAGAACCTCCCATGGGGGACAACTGGACCGAAATTCCTGCAGATGTGGAACGCAGGGAGCGTATGAAGGTACCTGTGGTGCCTGCCCCGGAGAGGATAAAGGGATTCCAGGAGGTGAGACTCCAGGTGCAAGAGGAACTGGCACAGCAAGAGGCTGCCAGATGTCTGGATTGTGGTGGATGCTGCGAGTGCTACCAATGCGTGGCAGCCTGCAAGGCCGGCGCCGTTGTGCACGACATGGAGGAGCAAAGGCGGACTCTTGAGGTTGGGGCGGTGATCCTGGCTCCGGGCTTTGAAACCGTTGACGCCAGAAAGCTCAGGACTTACGGCTACGGTCGCATCAAGAACGTTGTTACCAGCAAAGAATTCGAGAGAATTCTAAGTGCCTCAGGCCCATTTCAGGGCCACATGGTCAGGCTTTCGGATCACCAGGAGCCCAAGCGCATAGCTTGGATCCAGTGCGCCGGATCCAGGAACATAAATGAGGGAGATCATCCTTACTGCTCCTCGGTGTGTTGCATGTACGCCATAAAACAGGCCGTCATAGCCAAGGAGCACGCCAAAGGGGATCTGGATGCCACCATATTTTTCATGGACATGCGCACCTTTGGAAAGGATTTCGAGCGCTATTATGACAGGGCTCGCCAAGAGATAGGGGTGCGTTTCGTTCGCTCCCGAATCCATTCGGTGGTTGAGGATCCTGACACCAAGAGCCCCTTGATCCGTTACGTGGATGAAGAAGGGAAGGTCCACGAAGAGACCTTCGACATGGTGGTGCTCTCCGTGGGCATGGAGCCTTCTGCCTCTGCCGTGGAGCTGGCAAAGAAGGCGGGGGTGGAGCTGGATCCTTACGGCTTCTCCTCCTTAGGGGGGCTCGAGGCCGTGGCAACCTCCAGACCCGGTATCTTCGTGTGCGGAGCCTTCGAAGGGCCCAAGGACATCCCCGAAACAGTGATGCAGGCATCTTCTGCTGTGGGCAGGGCCGAGACCATCTTGGCCGAGGCCAGATACACGGAGATCCTGGAGCGCTCTTACCCAGAGGAGATAGATATTTCCAAGGAAGAGCCCAGGATTGGAGTCTTTGTATGCGATTGCGGCATCAACATAGCAAGCGTTGTGCGAGTGCCTGAGGTGAGGGACTATGCTGCCACATTGCCGGGGGTGGTCTATGCTGCAGAGAATCTATTCAGTTGCAGCCAGGACAACATCCAGCGCATGGTGGAGGTAATCAGGGAGCAGGGTCTAAACCGGGTTGTGGTGGCCTCCTGCAGCCCCAGGACTCATGAACCCCTCTTCAGGGAAACCATCAGACAGGCAGGGCTGAATCCATATCTCTTTGAGATGGCCAATATCCGGGACCAGGGCTCCTGGGTGCACCAACAGGAGCCTGAGAAGGCAACTCAAAAAGCCAAGGATCTGGTGAGGATGGCCGTGGCCAAGGTCAGAAACGCCAAGCCTCTGCAACAGCTCACGGTGCCTGTGGAACAGACAGCCTTGGTGGTGGGAGGCGGTGTGGCAGGCATGAACTCGGCCCTGAACATAGCTGACCAGGGCTACGTTGTGCACTTGGTGGAAAAGACCGAACAGTTAGGCGGCATTGCTCAAAAGCTGCACACCACCATCGAGGGAGACGACATAAAGGCCTATCTGGAGAACCTGGTGGAGCGGGTGAAAAAGCATCCCAAAATCAAGCTTCACCTTGGCAGTCAGATCCTTTCCCACGCGGGTTTTGTGGGAAACTTCCAGACCCAGATCTCCAACTCCAAGGGCACAGAGGAGATTCGCCACGGTGTCACAGTCATAGCCACCGGCGCCAGGCCTTACGAGCCCAATGAATACCTTTATGGACAGGATCCCAAAGTCAAGACCTATTTTGAGATCTCTGACCTGCTGGCAAAGGGTGCTTCAGCCTTGGAAGGGGTGGACACCGTGGTCATGATACAGTGCGTGGGATCCCGAAACGAGCAAAATCCGTACTGCAGCCGCATTTGCTGCCAGGGCTCTGTTAAGAGTGCACTGAAGATAAAGGAACTCAAGCCAGAGGCCAAGGTGTTCATCCTCTACAGAGATATCAGGACCTACGGTCTCATGGAGCTCTACTACCAGGAGGCCAGGAAAAAAGGAGTCAGTTTCATCAGGTTCAAGAAGGAGGAGCCCCCTGTTGTGGAAAAAACAGATCAGGGGCTGGTGGTGAGGGTCAAGGACCACGTGCTGGGGGAAGAAGTGGAGATTCACGCGGATCTTGTGGGCCTGGCCATAGGTGTGGAAGGGGAGAAAGATCAGCCTGTGGCTTTGCAGTTCAAGCTTCCTGTGAATGCGGACGGCTTTTTCATGGAAGCGCATATGAAACTCAGACCCGTGGACTTCGCCTCAGAAGGTAATTTCTTGGCGGGTCTGGCCCACGGTCCCAAACTCCTAAGAGACACCATAGCCCAGGCTCAGGCTGCTGCGGCCAGGGCCGTGACCGTGCTGGCCAAGGAAAGACTCTATCTGCCTGGAGAGAAGGCCTGGGTGGATGAGGGGCGTTGCGTGGCATGCCTCACCTGCGTCAGGGCCTGCCCCTATCATGTGCCCCAGGTGGGGACAAAAGGTGTGGCTGAGATCAATCCGGCTGCGTGCCAGGGCTGCGGGATCTGCACCTCGGCCTGTCCCAGGAAAGCCATTCAACTGGGAGGATACACGGACCAGGAGATACTGGCCAAGGTGGCAGCCTTAGAGGGATAGGAATCTGCAAAAGCTTCCATGGGATCTCACAACTAAAACCGGCAGCGGGTGAAAAGGCAAGAAAGTGAAAGCAGGCTCCAGAGCGAAAAACAAGAGGAGGAAATCAGGATGGAGTACGAACCCAAGATAGCGGCTTTCTGTTGCACTTATTGCGCGTATTCGGCTGCTGATCTGGCAGGTTCCATGAGACTTCAGTACCCGCCCAGTGTTCGCATGGTAAAGTTGCTATGTACGGGCAAGGTGGAACCCCTTCACCTTCTCAAGGCTTTTGAATCAGGGGCCGATGCGGTATTTGTGGCCGGGTGACTGGAGGGCGAATGCCATTTCCTGGAAGGAAATGTTAGGGCCAAAAGGTGGGTTCGCTTTACCAAGAAGCTACTGCAGGAAATAGGGATCGAGCCTGAGCGGTTGGAGATGTTCAACATGAGTTCCTCCATGGCTCCGGCTTTTGCAGAAGCAGTAACGGAAATGACAAGAAGGGCCAAGGAACTGGGCCCTTCTCCTCTGAAGAGAAAAAACAAGAATGCGGCCTGAAAGCTCCAAGCACCTCAAAACGGAATTGCGCCTCCAAATGGGGATAAGGGGTGGCCTCCGGAAAGGGGATGCAGTTTCCAGCCGTGAGACGGAGAAAGTGCCATGATAGTAGGAGAGCGGAAACCCCTGGAAGAGATCAAATCTTACCTGGATGGCTGTCAGCGGATACTGGTCTTGGGCTGTGGTACTTGTGTTGCGGTTTGCATGGCCGGAGGTGAAAAGGAAGTGCAGCTTCTGGCCTCCCAACTCAGGATGGCCTTCAAGAAGGAAGGCAAGGATGTGATTGTGGAGGAAGATACCATCCAGCGCCAGTGCGACAGGGAGTATTTCGAAACAGTAAAACACAAAATGGAGAATTACGATGTGGTGGTTTCCCTGGCCTGCGGGGCAGGAGTGCAGCTGGCAGCAGAACTGTTCCCCAAGCGGGTGATATTGCCAGGACTCAACACCACGTTCATAGGAGTGGCTGAAAAAGAGGGAGTCTGGAGTGAAAAGTGTAGGGCCTGCGCCAACTGCCTGCTGGCTGAAACTGGGGGTGTGTGCCCAATTACCATATGCCCCAAGGGTTTGGTCAACGGGCCCTGCGGAGGGACAAACCACGGAAAGTGTGAGGTAAGCAAGGAGAAAGATTGCGCTTGGACCTTGATTTACAAGAGGCTGGAGGGACAAGGCAGACTGGATAAGATCAAAGAGATTCATCCAGCCAAGAACTACAAGGTGCAGACCACTCCATCCACAATCTGGCACGCCGCTTACAAAGATGAGGAGGCTTGATCATGCCCATGCCCTTTGCCGAAGCACTTGAGAAGAAGGATTTCGTGATAACAGCGGAGATAGGGCCTCCTAAAGGTGTGGACATAGAAGAGATGCTTCATAACATAGAGCTTCTCAAGGACAAGGTGGATGCCTTGAACGTCACCGATAACCAGAGTTCGGTGATGCGCATAGGTAGCCTTCCTGTTTGCAAGCTGATCAAAGAGGCTGGAGGGGAGCCCATTCTTCAGATGACCTGCCGGGACAGAAACCGGGTTGCGCTGCAGTCAGAGCTTCTCGGGGCCTATGTGCTGGGTATCAGAAACGTGCTGGCACTCACCGGAGATTACATAACAGTAGGGGATCACATAGAGGC
The DNA here is from genome assembly GCA_037481695.1 of bacterium. Lineage (NCBI taxonomy): Bacteria > bacterium. The sequence continues at coordinate 12,113 of JBBFLE010000010.1, forward strand.
CAAGCCCGTATTTGATCTGGATTCGGTCCTTTTGGTGAAGCTTATACGCCAGTTGGAGCAGGGCAAGGACTTTGCAGGCAATGACCTCAAGGGCTCCCCCAAGTTCTGCGTGGGGGCCATAGTCACACCCGAGGCAGATCCCATAGAGCCCCAGCTTCTCAAATTTGAAAAAAAGATCAAAGCAGGGGCTGAGTTCATCCAGACCCAGGCCATATACGATCTAGACAACTTCAAGAAGTTCATGGGCTACGCCAGGAAGTTCAACGTAAAGATACTGGCAGGCATAGTGCTTCTGGCCTCTGCTGGTATGGCAAGGTTCATGAATGCCAACGTGCCTGGGATCTTTGTTCCCCAAGAACTCATAGACGAGTTGGCGGGCGCTCCCAAGGGCAAGGCTCTGCAAAAGGGAATTGAGATCGCAGGTAGAATGGTGAGACAGCTGAAAGAGGAAAAAATTTGTGACGGGGTTCACATAATGGCCATAGGTAGAGAGCACGTTGTGCCTGAAATCCTGGCGGCTGCTGGCATGTGATACGTACAATGAATTGGTCTGAGTCCCTTGGAATTCTAGGTTCTGAGGAAAAACCATAACTCACGGAGCGGACTACCCAATGAAAATTGCCATTGGAGGCAAAGGTGGAGTGGGCAAGACCACCATTGCCGCTTCCCTTTCCAAAGCTTTTGCCGCAAAAGGTTACCAGGTTTTAGCCATAGATGCAGATCCCAACGCTACCTTGGCCAGTGCTTTTGGTCTTCAAGATGCCTCGGACATTCTGCCTATTGTGAAGATGGAGAAACTCATTCATGAGCGCACCGGTGCCAAGCCCGGTACCACAGGGGGCATGTTCAATATGAATCCCCGTGTGGAGGATATTCCAGAGAGGTTCTCCAAGATCGTTGAACCCGGGATTCGGCTAATGGTGATGGGTGCCTTCAAGAGCGGGGGCGGCGGGTGCTACTGCCCGGAGAACGCCATGCTCAAAGCACTTGTGACACATCTTCTCTTGGACCGCAGGGAAGTTGTGATCATGGATATGGAGGCCGGCATAGAGCATCTAGGTCGGGCTACTGCCGGGGCTGTGGACAGACTTCTCGTAGTGGTGGAACCTGGCAGAAGAAGTATAGAGACTGCACGCACCATCAAGAGATTGGCTGCTGATATAGGACTGACCCGCCTGGGAATCCTAGCAAATAAGGTTAGAGGTCCCCAAGACATGGTTTTTCTCCAAGAACAGCTAAACGACTTGGAATTTTTTGGAATTGTTCCCCAATCAGAAGGAGTCAGGGATGCTGACATTAATGGCTTGGCTCCTTATTTAGCTGCACCTGAGTTGTTGGAGGAAATGTTGAAGGTTGTAGACAGGTTGATAGAAGGCGAAGGTTCGGGGGCAAAAAAATGAATCAGGCCAGGTTGAGGGAGAGGTTGCTGGAGGAGTTCAGTGAGGAAGACTTGGAAAGGGTAGGAAGGGTTTTGGAACGTTATCGGGGCAAACCCGGCGCCCTGATCCCAGTGCTGGAAGAGGTCCAGGCAGTCACAGGGTATTTGCCGGATGTGCTTCAGGAGTGGATTGCGGTTGGAATGAATGTGCCGATGGCGCGAGTGTTTGGAGTAGTCACCTTTTATAGTTTTTTCTCAAGGGTCCCCAAAGGCAAACATCAGATCAAGGTGTGCCTGGGCACTGCTTGTTACGTAAGAGGAGCGAACAAGATCCTTGAACGTTTGGAAAGCGAACTGGGCATCCATGATGGTGGTGTGACCCCGGATCGTAAATTCTCGCTTCAAAGTTTGAGATGTGTTGGGGCTTGCGGTTTGGCTCCGGTCATGATGGTAGGTGAGGATACATACGGACAGGTGCAACCGGACAAGGTAAAGGAAATTCTGGCTACTTATTGATGCTCTAGAATGAAAAAAGGGGTGGAGAGATGGAGCGGTTAAATCCGCAGACACTCATAGAGATGGCTGAGAAGATAGCACCATCTTTGGCAGTGCGCTTTAGCGACGAGGTGATGGCAGGTGAACCGGCGAAGCAGTATCACCTGCTGGTGTGCGGTGGCACAGGGTGCCATGCCACAAGAAGCCTACAAGTCATAGATAGGCTCAGGGAGGAAATAAGACTTCGGCAACTGGCAGACAAGGCACTGGTTGTGGAGACCGGCTGCAACGGGTTTTGCGCCCAGGGTCCAGTGATGACAGTGTACCCAGGAGGGATCTTTTATCAATACCTAAAACCAGAAGATGCAGGGGAGATCATCGAAGAACACGTTTTGAAAGGTGTCCCAGTAGAACGTTTGATGTACAAAGATCAGGTTACGGGCCGTGCCATACCAAAGATGAAAGACATCCCATTTTTCTCTCTTCAGAAAACCATAGCTTTGCGCCATCGGGGTCTTATTGATCCGGAGAAAATAGAGGATTACATAGGCAGAGGGGGCTATCAGGCAGCGGCCAAAGCACTAACGGAAATGACCTCTGAAGAAATAATCGCAGAGCTGAAAGCCTCGGGGTTAAGGGGAAGGGGCGGAGCTGGTTTCCCTACGGGCGTCAAGTGGGAGTTCGCCTCCAAGTCCCAAGGACCTGTCAAGTATGTTTGCTGTAACGCGGACGAGGGTGACCCGGGTGCCTTCATGGACAGGAGTGTGCTTGAGGCAGATCCTCATGCTGTGTTGGAGGGAATGATAATCGCAGCCAAGGCCATTGGTGCCCATCATGGATACATCTACTGCAGGGCCGAATATCCTTTGGCACTCAGAAGATTGAGTATAGCCATGGAACAAGCCAAGGCCCTAGGGCTTTTGGGAGAGGACATACTTTGTACCGGATTTCGCTTAGACCTGGAGATCTACCAGGGGGCTGGGGCCTTTGTTTGTGGTGAGGAGACTGCTCTCATGACCTCCATTGAGGGGAAAAGAGGCATGCCTAGGCCTAGGCCTCCTTTCCCTGCTCAAAAGGGTCTTTGGGGAAAACCCACGGTTCTCAACAATGTTGAAACCTACGCCAACGTGCCTCAGATCATAGCTAATGGTGGACTTTGGTATGCTTCCCTGGGTACAGAAAAGAGCAAAGGGACAAAGGTCTTTGCCCTGACCGGGAACGTGAACAACGTGGGGCTTGTGGAGGTGCCCATGGGTACCCCACTGTCAACGGTGGTCTTGGAGATTGGTGGAGGCATCAAGAAGGGAAAGAAATTCAAGGCAGCACAATTGGGTGGACCTTCTGGGGGTTGTATACCAGCTCAACACATGGATGTTGGGCTGGATTTTGAGTCTGTTACAGCAGCGGGCGCCATCATGGGATCCGGCGGTCTCATCGTCATGGATGAGGATGCCTGCATGGTTGATGTGGCAAGGTTCTTTATGGATTTTTGCAAAGACGAATCCTGTGGCAAGTGTACACCATGCCGGGAGGGCACCAGGCGCATGCTTCAGGTGTTGGAAAGGATAACCAAGGGACAAGGGCAGCAAGGAGACATAGAGCTGCTGGAGGAGTTGGCTTTTTTTGTTAAGGACGCTTCTTTATGTGGCCTGGGACAGACCGCTCCGAATCCGGTTCTCAGTACACTGAGGTACTTCCGCTCCGAATATGAGGCCCATATAGGCCAGCAGAGATGCCCGGCCGGGGTTTGCACAGCATTGGTGCATTACGAGATTGACCCCGAGAAGTGCAAGGCATGCGGTATGTGCAAGAAGAAATGTCCGGTTGATGCCATCGAAGGAGCCCCTAAAGTTGTGCACAGGATAATTCAAGAGAAATGTATCAGATGTGGGACCTGCTATGAGGTCTGTCCCAAGAAATTCAGTGCCATTATGAGGACTTGAAAAAGGCAACCCTTTGATGCGGATTTGATGATAGTGGTGAGCTGCTGATGCCCCAGATTTAAGCAATATTATCATCTGTTGAGGAGACCTCTATGGCCGGAGTGAAGCTTACGATTGATGGTAAAGAGTTGGTAACTGCGCAGGACAACACCATCCTCATGGCAGCAAGGCAGGCCAAAATACATATCCCAACCCTTTGTTACCATCCCAGGCTGCCCATCTCAGGGGCCTGCCGGGTTTGTGTGGTGGAAGTGGAGGGAAGGCCGGCACTTGTGGCCTCATGTGCCATGCCCGTGGCAGAGGGAATGGTGGTTCACACTAAGAGCGAGAGGGTGCTTAGGGCAAGGAGGCTGGTTGTGGACTTGCTCTTGGCAAGCGGGGATCACAACTGTCTGCTTTGTCAATCCAATGGGTCATGCGAGCTGCAGGAGCTGGCATACGAGCTAGGTATCGAGAGCTTCCGGTTCCCTGTTGATTCACCGGGTTACGCCAAGGACACCTCCAATGCCATGATCGAGCGGGACCTCAACAAGTGCATCCTGTGCGGCAGATGTGTAAGGGCTTGTAACGAGGTCCAGGTAAACGAGGTCATAGACTTTGGTTACAGGGGGGGTAAGGCCAAGATAGTCACTGCATGGGATCTTCCTTATGGAGAGTCCAATTGCGTGTTCTGCGGAGAGTGCGTCTCTGTATGTCCCACAGGGGCTCTCACAGAGCGACAGGCCAAGTTCCAGGCCAGGCCATGGAGGCTCAAGAAGGTGCGCACCACCTGCACTTACTGCGGGGTCGGCTGCCAACTGGATCTGAATGTGTCCGATGGAAAGGTGGTCAAGGTCACATCAGATTACAGATATGGCCCACCTAATTTCGGAAGCCTGTGTGTAAAAGGACGATTTGGCTATGATTTTATTCACCATCCCGACAGGCTCACGCAGCCCTTGATCAAGGACCAGGGGAGCTTCAGGGAGGCCAGCTGGGACGAGGCTCTGGATCTGGTGGCAAGTAAGCTCTCGGAGATCAAGTCCAAGTATGGATCTCATGCCCTGGCCGGGCTTACCTCTGCCCGCTGCACCAACGAGGAGAACTACCTCTTCCAAAAATTCTTCAGAGGAGCCCTCGGAACCAACAATGTAGATCACTGTGCCCGTCTTTGACACAGCTCCACGGTGGCAGGTCTTGCCGCCGCGTTTGGAAGTGGGGCCATGACCAACTCCATTTCAGAGATGGAGAGGGCCGAGGTTATACTGCTTACGGGCAGCAATACCACTGAGATGCACCCTGTCATAGCTGGTTACATAAAAAGAGCGGTGCGCCAAAGGGGAGCCAAGCTGATTGTTGTAGACCCCAGGAGGATAGATCTGGTCTCGTACTCGGAGCTTTGGCTCAATCCCAAACCAGGGACAGATGTGGCATGGATAAATGGATTGATCCACGTGATCCTAAGGGATGGAATGGAAGATCGCACTTACATTGAGCAGCGCACAGAGGGCTTTGAAGCCCTGAAAAATGTGGTCCAGAAATACACTCCCAAGAAGGTGGAGTCCATCACAGGAATCCCTGCCAGTGATCTGGAGAAAGCAGCCAGGCTCTATGCCCAGGCCAATTGTGCCTCCATCGTTTATGCCATGGGTATCACCCAGCACACCTCCGGGACCGACAACGTGAAGGCTCTGGCCAACCTTGCAATGATCTGCGGAAATGTTGGGGTTCCCAACGGCGGTGTAAATCCTTTGAGAGGTCAGAACAATGTTCAGGGTGCCTGCGACATGGGCGGGCTTCCCAATGTTTTCAGCGGCTACCAGCCTGTGGGTGACGAGGCCATCAGGGAAAAGATGGCCCGGGCCTGGGCAGTGGAATCTCTGCCCGACAAACCGGGCCTGACTCTAATGGAAATGATGGATGGTGCGGCCAAGGGTGAAATCAAAGGCATGTTCATAATGGGCGAAAACCCCATGCTTTCTGACCCGGATCTGCACCATGTGGAGGAGGCCCTGAAAAATCTGGAGTTCCTGGTGGTGCAGGATATTTTCCTAACAGAGACCGCAAGACTGGCCCACGTGGTCTTACCAGGGGTTTCTTTTGCAGAAAAAGAAGGCACCTTCACAAATACGGAGAGGCGGGTCCAGCGCGTGAGGAAAGCGGTTGAGCCCCCAGGCCTAGCTAGGCAGGACTGGGAGATCCTGTGCTCCCTTTCCACCCGTATGGGACTTCCCATGGTTTACAAAGACCCTGAGGCTGTGATGGATGAGATCAGGCAGGTTACTCCCAGCTATGGGGGTATCACCTATGCCAGGATAGAAAAGATAGGGCTGCAATGGCCTTGTCCCACACTGGATCATCCGGGCACTGCTTTCTTGCACAAAGACCGATTCACCAGGGGTAGGGGGCTCTTTCACCCGGTCGAATACACCAAGCCGCCAGAGCTTCCTGACGAGGAGTATCCATTTTACCTCTCCACAGGCCGGATCCTTTACCAATATCACGGGGCCAGCATGAGCAGGCGCTCCAAGGGCTTATCCGAAAGGGCGCCAAGATGCGAGGTGGAAATCTCCCCTCAGGATGCAAAGAGGATGGGCCTCAAGGAGGGCTCCACGGTAAGGGTGCTATCCAGGAGAGGGCAGATAAATGCTGTGGCCAGAATAACGGATAAGGCCGTAGAGGGCACTGTGTTCGTTCCATTTCATTATGCTGAGGCAGCAGCCAACCTGCTGACCCATTCCAAACTGGACCCGGTCTCCAAGATCCCGGGTTACAAGGTTTGCGCTGTGAGGGTGGAGCCCCTATGATTCCAGGACCGTTTTCTAATCACGGATCAAATGGCGGCTTGTGGCCATGAGGGGAAGACTACACTTCCAGCCTGAGATAGAGACCATGCCTGGGGAAAGACTCCGGGAGCTCCAGCTGGAAAGATTTCGCCATGCAGTAGCCCGGGTCATGTCTCACAGTCAGTTCTACAGGGATCTATATGCCAGCGCAGGTGTGGATCCAGATGAGATCACCAACTTCGAAGACATAAGGAAGGTGCCTCTTCTGGACAGGGAGAAGATAGAATCCTTTTATCCTTTTCAAGGGCTTTGTTCTGATCCGGTCAGGGTTCGGGAGATCCACTCCACAGCCGGCAGCAGGAGCAGAAAGAGCTTCTTGGTGGCAGCAACACAGCATGACATAGACTACTGGGCTGATCTCAATGCCAGGGCCTTGTGGATGGTGGGACTGAGGCCCGGAGACGTATTGCTCAATGCCTTTCCCACGGGAATAACCACCTGGGGCTTTGGACTTCACTATGGGGCCCTTAAACTGGGTATGACCAGTGTTCCGGCAGGAGATATCCCAGCAGAACAGCTTCTGGATTTGCTCCTGGGGGCAGAGGCCACGGCTTTCTGTGCCACTCCCAGCAAGGCCTTGAACCTGGCCAAGCTCCTGGAGAGAAAGAAAATGGATCTGCGGGAGGGAGCCCGCTGTAGGGTTGCGCTCTTGGGAGCCGAACCCTGGAGCCGCGCCATAAGGGAAAGAATTGAGAACGCCCTGGGCTTGAGGGCTTTCGATCTATACGGAATGAGCGAACTGTTGGGACCGGCCATGGGATGTGAGTGTGAGGTGCGGGATCGTCAGTTTGGAATGCATGTCTGGGCCGACGCTTTTCTGTGCGAGTGTATAGATCCCCGCACAGGATTGCCCATGGGAGAGGGCGAGGAGGGGGAGCTGGTTTGGACCTCCCTGGTTTGGGAAGGGACCCCCCTCATAAGGTACCGAAGCAGGGATCTCTCGGCCATAACATGGGCCAGCTGTGATTGCGGCCGGACCCATCCCAGAATCGCTGCCATAAAAGGCCGTGCCGAAGATGCTGTCAGCCTAGAAGGAATAATTGTGTACCCGAGTCAGGTGGAGGAGACAGTTCTTAGCTTCGAGGAGGCTGGCTCCCAAACAAGGATCATCCTGGATAAAGACAAAAGAGGCTTGGATTACCTAAGCGTGATGGTGGAACTCAAAGACAAGGCTTATTTGCAGGACCAGAGCTTATGTCAGAGCCTGGCTCGCCGCATGAAAGAGGCAGTTCGCCAGGCCACCGGCATACTTCCCAAGGAAGTGGAGTTGCTCCCGCCTGGAGGCCTGAAAAAGGCTACTGGCTCAGAAGGCAAGACGGCCGTGGTGCGCTTAGAAGACAGAAGGTCCAAGTGAGGTAAAAGGAGGCTATGGCGGCAATGGGCAAGCTGGATCTGGGGAAGGTGTTGGACTTGGCCATAGCAGAGGAACTGGCAGCCCATGAGCTTTACACCGAGCTGGCTTCCAAGGTGAAAGATCAGGCAGCTAAGGATACCCTTCTTTTCCTGGCCTCAGAGGAGTTATCCCATAGGGATCTGCTCATGGCTTACAGGGAAGGAAGGCTCGAGGCCCAAGGCCTGGGAATGAAGGAAGCGGTTGATGCCCACATTGTGGAGAGCTTTGGGACGCCTCAGTGGGATCCGGCCTGGGGACTCAAGGAGGTATTCCTGGCAGCGGCCAAGAAGGAGCAGATCTCACACCAGTTCTATGGGGAGTTGGCTGCCAAGCACCCAGCCGGGCCAGTTCGGGAACTTCTACTCAGGCTGGCCCGAGAGGAACTCTCCCACAAGGAGAAAATGGAATATCTGTACGCCAACACCGCATTTCCTCAAACAGACGGCGGATGAGAACTTGGATGGGGGATTTAAAAATGCAAGGTATTGAGGAGGCTGGCTCCTTTTGGTCTGTTATAAGAAAAAGAAGAAGTATCCGCAAGTATAACAGCCAGAAAATAGAGCCCGAGAAGATAGATAGCTTGGCAGAGGCCGCTCTCATGGCTCCTTCTTCCAGAGGGATAAATCCCTGGGAATTTGTACTGGTGACTGACTCAAAGGTTCTGGAGGAGCTTTCCCAGTGTAAACCACACGGGGCGGCCTTTCTCAAGGAAGCACCTCTGGGGATAGTGGTCTGCGCAGATTCCAGCAAATCAGATGTCTGGATGGAGGACGCCTCTATTGCAACCACCTTCATCCTGTTGGCCGCGGTCTCCATGGGTTTGGGGGCTTGTTGGATTCAGGTAAGGGGCAGGATGTACGACGAGAAGACCACAGCAGGCAAAAGAGTGGCTCAAATACTCGGACTTCCTGAAACAGTTGAAGTTGAGGCCATTGTGGCAGTGGGGTACCCGGATGAATCCAAAGCCCCTCGCCAAAGCCATAGCCTTCTTTGGGAAAGACTCCACAAGGACAGGTATGGAAATCCCTACAATAGGGGTTCTAAGCTCTGAGCTCCAACGTGTGTCTGGGCTACACTAAGATCTCTTCCAAGCAATCAAAGGTTCTTCGGAAAGACAGGCCTCAATAAGTGCCCATGATAAGAGCATTTTGACCGGATAAACTTTGGTTTGAATCTGGCAAGTATAGAGGCCGCCCCTCTCCTGCGGCCTCACAACAGAAGCTAGCTCAGACGGCTCTCACGTTTTTTGCCTGCGGCCCCTTGCGGCCCTCCTCCACGTCGAACTCCACCCGCTGACCTTCGGTCAAGGTACGAAATCCCGCGCCGACGATGTCCGTATAATGGACAAAAGCATCCCCTCCATCGTCTTTCTGCACGAAACCATAACCCTTCTTTTCATTGAACCATTTAACTGTACCTTTCATTAATCTCTACCTTTCTTCTTTTTTGATTTCGTTGGGATTCGACTTGGAGTGAGCCTTTCCAAAGGAGAGGGACAAATACAATGGAATGGGCTCCAACCGTCCAACCTATATCACCAACTTTTTTAGTCTATCCTACCTGTTCCTCTTATGCAACAAAAATTTTTGCCTTGTAGAAAATTACACTGAGCTCAAAGTTGCGGATGTTTGAGCCTGCGATAATAAGAACCAGCCAGGTAAATGGCTGCCAGGGGGTTGTGTCCTGTTACCCTGTCCTTGACTGCCAGAACCGTGGTCGGGGCCTGGGCGTATTTGAAAAAAAGAGAGTCATGCCCCACGCAAAGCCCCAGAAGCACGTTCATATGGGTTTTTTTCTCGTTGAGGAGCATGGCCTGGTAAATGGGGTTGCACATGGACTCGTCCGTGTTGCGATAGATCTTCTCCTCATCCTGGATTCCGATGATTTCTTTGGGGGTCCTTCCGGCCTTGCACACCACCGAGACAACCTCAAAGCCATGCACCTCCAATATCTCTGAGACGATTCGAGCCTCTTGGGCAAGCCCTATGCAAAAGGCAAGTCCCAGTCTCTGGTATCCCATTTTCTTTCCAAACTCGCAGATCTCCACGATCCTGGGTTTGGTGGGTTGCATGATGTAGGGGCTCTGGTGCCTGTTGGCATAACACTCGGCTTCCTGCCTGGAGGCCTGCCTTGCAAATTCTTTGGTTTCAGGATCCTCGTAACAACTTATGGCTCTCTTGAGCACTTCCTTGTTGAGGTGGGTAGGGCATCCCTTGGCCCCTGGCCCTCCCTTGACACGGCAGGCCCGGCTTGATGTGTCCTCATCGCAATGAGCACAGGAGGGCAAGACTTGGGTCTTCTTATCCATTGGTATCCTCTCACTATTCCTTCAGCCTGGAGAAGATCAGACTGGCATTGGTGCCCCCGAAACCAAAGGAGTTGGAAAGGGCATATCTGATGGCCATGGCTCTGGCCTTGTTGGGCACATAGTCCAGATCACAATCAGGGTCGGGATTTTCGTAATTGATGGTGGGGGGCGCCATTTGATCTCTTATGGCAAGACAGGTAAAGGCCGCTTCTGCTGCTCCTGCAGCTCCCAGTAAATGGCCGGTCATGGATTTAGTGGAGCTTACTGCCAGGCTGTAAGCGTGTTTTCCGAAGACCTTCTTGATAGCCTGGGTCTCTATGACATCATTGAGAGGTGTGGATGTGCCGTGGGCATTGATGTAATCCACCTGTTCGGGGGCAATATTGGCGTCCTCCAAGGCCATGCGCATACAAAGGGCAGCCCCTTTGCCTTCGGGATCAGGAGCGGTGAAATGGTGGGCATCATTGCTCATCCCATAGCCCAAAACCTCCGCATAGATCTTGGCCCCTCTGGCCTTGGCGTGTTGCAGCTCCTCCAGGATAAGAATCGCTGCTCCCTCGGCAGGCACAAAACCATCCCTTTGCTTGTCAAAGGGACGGCTGGCTCCTTGAGGATCCTGGTTGCGGGTGGAGGTGGCCTTCATGACATCAAACCCCCCCAACATGAGTGCAGTAAGGGAAGCCTCTGTGCCTCCGGCAAACATGACATCTGCCTGCCCCCGCTGGATGACCTTGAAGGCATCCCCCAAGGCATGACTGCTGGCAGCGCAGGCCGTAACCGTACAGGTGTTGGGACCCCTGATCCCGTAACGTATGGCCACCAACCCAGAGGCCATGTTAGCGATCATCATGGGGATGAAAAAGGGGGATAACTTCCGGGGTCCTCCATCCAGAAATGCCTTGAAATTCCTCTCAAAGGTCTCAAGCCCCCCAAAACCGGTTCCCACTATTACCCCTGCCCTATCCCTGAGCTCCTCTGTTATCTGAAGACCTGAGTCTGACAGTGCCATCTCAGCCGCTACCAAGGCAAACTGACAGAAATCATCGTAACGTCTGGCCTCCTTGGCATCCAGGTACTTGGAGCGATCAAACTCCTGGAGCTGGCCTGCCACCTGGGTCTTGAAAGGAGACGGGTCGAATTTGTGTATTCTGCTTACCCCGGAACGCCCTTCCAAACAGGCTTTCCACGATGCCTCCATCCCTATGCCCAAAGGAGTGAGCATTCCGATCCCTGTTACCACCACGCGCTTTGACATGCCGCGACCTCCAGCCTTATTCCAAAGTTGAAGTATTGTATCAGAACTTCCCTGCATAACAAAACAGCATCATGAGACACTGTGCAGATCACCTGCATCCACCATTTGCCCCAGCCAGGCCATGGGGACTAACTTCATTATAACTAAGAGAAATCCACTTGCGATCAAAAACGCCCTAGTTTTCATCTTGGTATCTGGCCGGGGTTTGAGCCTGGGACCGCTTGTGGGTTGGATGGGCTTGGAGGACCAAAGCCCCCAAGCACCCACAGGAAAATCAGGCTGGGTTTGAATTTGAGGTCAGCTATCTTTCAAGATCTGCTGAGACAAAAAGGCCAACTGGTGCCTTGTGGTTGTGTCTGCCAGACACCTTTTTTGAATCACGGCCAATGAATGAATCACAGATGCGTGGTCCCTTTTGAAGGCCTTGCCTATGCTAGTCAGGGTGGCGTCTGTGTGCTGGCGACAAAGATACATGGCCACCTGTCTTGGATAGTACACAGCCTTTTTCCTGGATCTGGACAAAAGGGCTTCCCTTTCTATCTTGAAATGGTGGCAGACGCAATCCAATATCTGCTCTATGGTAGGTTTCGAAGGCAGAGCGCTTTCCCTCAGAAGATCCCTCGTCACCTCCCTGGCCAATTCCAAATCCACGGGTCTCCTCAACAGGGAGGCCTTGGCAAGAAGATGAATAAGACCACTTTCCAGTTGCCTGACATTGTCTGTAAATCGTCTGGCCAGGTAGTCGGTGACTTCCTCGGGAAGTTCCACCCCTTCTTGTTTTGATTTATGTTGCAGGATTCTGCAGCGTGTATCCAGATCCGGGGGCTTTATGTCCACCACCAGACCGCTGGTGATCCTGGATCTCAGTATCTCTTCCATTTCAGGGATGTCTTTGGGAGGCAGATTGCTGGTAAGCACTATCCTCTTGCGAGCACTGGTCAGGGCGTCTAGAGTGTGAGAAAGTTCGATCTGAGTGTGGGCCTTGCCGCTCAAAAACTCTATGCCGTCTATGACCAGCACATCACACTGGCGCCTGTACTTCTCTTTGAAGCTTTCCAGGTGTTTGTTCTTCAAACCCTTTACCATCTCTGTCATGAAGCCTTCGGCAGTGGTGTAGCACACCCTCTGTTGAGGTCCGTGTTCCACTACATGGTTACCTATGGCGCTGGATAGATGGCTCTTGCCCAAGCCCACATTGGCCAAGAGCAAAAGCGGATTGTAACGGGTCCTTTGGGATCTGGCTACTTCCAAGGCTGCGCTGTAAGCGAACTCATTGCATGGACCCACCACAAAACGATCAAATGTATAATCCCCGTTCAATCCTGACTGCCACAAAGGGGACGGACTTAAGTCCCCGAAGCGCATCTGGACAGCTCTTTTCTCCTTGGGGGAGGGCTCATCAGGGCGCTTCTGTACCAGAAACTTCAATGGCCTGTCCACACCGGCAACTTTTCTTAGGGCCTTCTCCAGCTGTTCTCGATGATGCCTCTCCACCCAATCCTTGAAGAACCCACTGGGGCACTCCAGCAACAAATGGTCCCCCTCACCCTCCACCAGACGCAGAGGAGCTATCCAGCGCTGAAAGCCCTCAGGATCCATGGATTCCTTTACCACTTCCTTGGCTTGATCCCAGATGGCCTGCATGCCCAAACTCCTTGGTTTACAATGGTGATGTGAAAGAGGGAATTGGATCAATGTGTGCAAACGCGCAGTATGTTGCCCCCTGATACCTGGTGAAGTCAAACCTGCATTAGGCCTAATCAGCCGGATTCGGTCCAGGAGGAAATCATCTTAAAGGGGCAAACTAGAAACCTTTGATATCTCTAGGTCATTAGGAGAGGATTTCTGAAAACCCTTGAAACGGCAATTTAACTTAAAAAATCTGTGATTTTAAATATATGGATTAGTTATCAACAATCTATCAAAAACTCATCCTACCCCAGAGATCTTCTATTTTCTCTCTAAAACTCATTTTTTCTCCTTCTGGCCCTTCTCACTTTAGAAAACTTTGATGGGATCCAACCCATTGGCTCTTTACAGATGTGAAAGTTGGTCTCTTTTTGACTTTTTTGAGGCCCCGGGGTATATAAGAAACATGAACCCCTTAGACATAGTCTTCTTGGGAATCTTGGGCGTGAGCCTGCTGTACAGCACCTGGAAGGGTTTTGTAAGGGATGTTTTTTCCCTGGTGGGGATCCTGGGAGGATTCCTTTTGGCCGCGCGTTATTATCCATTTGTGGCAACCTGGCTCAGGCCCTGGCTCAAGACCGAGTGGGTGGCGGCCTTGGTGGCATGTGGGGTGTTGTTCTTGGCTGCGTACGTGGGGGTGTCCTTGGTGGGCAGGATGCTGGGAAGGAGCCTGAGGCTCCTCAAGCTGGGATGGTTGGATAGAACCGTGGGTTTCGGCTTTGGACTCTTAAAGGGGCTGGTGCTGTGTCTGGGGCTTTTTGTGGCCCTGGTAAACATTCTGCCGTCCAAGACAGCGGTCTTGCAAGAATCTAGGCTGGCCCCTGTGCTTGTTGAGCTCGTCAAAGATTTAGGGGAAAAGCTGCCCGGCCAGGCAGGAAAGTGGTTGCAAGAACTGACAAGGCCAGGTGGGAAGCGGGAAGGCTGGAAGCAGGCGCAAAGCAATGGAAAGCAAACCTGATGGGTAAGAGATCTTTCATTTCCAGAATCATCCGCCTGATCATGAAAAAAAACAGGGGCCCAAGAGCCTCCAGGGGTGCTTTGTCCCAAGAGCAAGCCCCGGGTGTGCGCTCTTCGGCCGAGAAGTTGCTTCTGGAGATGAAATTCGGTAAACGTTGAAGAAAAACAATTGGGGAGGAACAGGATGGACCTAAGGGGATGTCACATACCATTGGTGACGCCGTTTCTGGAGGATGGAAGCATAGATGAACCTGGGCTTAGGAAGTTGGTGAATCATCTCATAGAGGTGGAGGGTGTAGACGGGCTTGTGCCTTGTGGGACCACAGGGGAGTCGCCCACCCTCACACATGAGGAGCACGGCCGGGTCATAGAGATCGTGGTTCAAGAGGCCAGGGGCAGGGTTCCTGTGATTGCGGGAACCGGTTCCAACAGCACTGCTGAGGCCATAGAGATGACTAGGCACGCAGAGCGGGTTGGGGCAGATGCCACTCTTCAGGTTTGTCCATATTACAATAAACCCATGCAGGGGGGGTTGCTGGCCCATTTCAGGGCCATAGCCCAAAGCACCAGGCTTCCCGTGGTGCTATATAATATTCCCGGCCGCACAGGTCGCAACATAGAGCCCGAGACGGTCATAGAGCTGGCCAAGCTGGATGGCATAATAGGGATAAAGGATGCTTGCGGGGATCTTACCCAGACCATGCGCATCCTGGAGGCCACCCGCCAAGGCAAGAAACCCTTCTATGTGCTTTCCGGGGAAGATGCCCTGACCTTCCCCATGATGGCTCTGGGGGGTCATGGGGTGATATGTGCGGTGGGCAACGTGATAGGAAGGGAATACAGGGAAATGGTTCACCTCATGCTGGAAGGCCGTGTGGAAGAAGCCAGGGAGATCCATTTCCGAACCCTTCCTGTGGTAAGAGCCCTCTTTATGGAAACCAACCCGGTGCCTGTGAAAGAAGCCCTCAACATGATGGGCCTTCCGGCTGGGCCCCTGAGGCTTCCCCTGACTCCCATGAGCCAGGCCAATAGGGAAATCTTGAGAAAGGCTCTGCAGGCAATAGGCCGATTGTGAGGTGTGATAAGGCGGTGGTTGGGCCATGATCTTTGAGGATTGGAGGCTCTGGAGTCCAACAGGTTAAGGCTGATCCAAGATCCCTTGGTCTTTTCCTCAGAATGTACCGTGGAAATATGGCCTCAGGTACATGGGCCCAATGTTCCATTGGGTTGAATTAAAATATTTTTTGGAATTTTTGCCCGGCACCGATACCCTAAAAAACATACAGAAACAAAAGCCGGGCTACTTGCCACACACCTCAAACCCCCTGTGGAGTTGATTATAAAGATTTTTTTGGCCATGTTCATGAAAAGGTCTGTGGGGCAGAAAAAAGGGGGGGACACCAACAACAGGGCAGGCCACTGGTATTGGGGACAGAGGGCTCCTTGTGGAGCCAGGGGCTTAGGATGAAACAAGAGTGTAATTGACTCCAAGGAAGGCCAAAACATTGGTCTGGCCTTTTCCTGGAGGGAGGGAGAATTCCCATGGATGTCATAAAGAAGATAGGAATCCGAAGAGGTCTGGAAGACATGCAGGACCAGATGGAGCGAATGATGGAAGAGGTGGCCCAACACCTCTCTCGTTCTTTTTTCCCCAGGTCCTCTCCAGGATTTGCCCCGCCCATGGATCTGTACGAGACTCCTGAGGAGATCCTGATACTGGTGGAGATGGCCGGTATGCGCAGCGAGGAGATTCAGGTGATCATGGATCGTGGGGTGCTTAGGATCTCAGGGGTGCGCACAAATCCAGTCTGCGATCCCCAAAGAAGGGTCCATCAAATGGAAATTGATTTTGGTCCTTTTGAGAGAAGTGTTCGCATCCGCGTGCCCGTGCAGGAGGAAAAGATTCAGGCTGTTTATCGAGATGGCTTCCTGATGATTCGGGTTCCTAAGGGGCCTGAGCTGAGCCGGGAGATCCTGGTCAAGTAAGGAACTCTGAAGCAGCCAAGCTGACGTTGCGGCATATAAGGAGGACAAGGATGAGCGAGGAACCCACCGTAGAGAACTCAGTGGAGCAGGAGGCTCCAGGCGCTCTGCCCGAGGAAGTCCCCATAATGCCCCTGAAGGAGATGGTGGCTTTCCCCAAGATGATGCTTCCCATGATCGTGGCAGACGAGCGGCTTGTGAGGCTTGTGGACGAAGCCGTGGTGCGCGATAGGTTCATGGGACTGGTGGCCTTGAGAGAAGGTGCTGAAGAAAAGGATCCTTCAGGCCTTTACCAGGTTGGGGTACTGGTCCTAATACAAAAGATGTTGAAAATGCCTGATGGAAGCCTTCGATTATTGGTCCAGGCTCTGGCCAGGATGCAGGTGATGGAATACATCCAGCAGGAGCCTTACCTGAGGGCAAAGATCAGGGTCCTGGAAGACCAGCTGGTGGAGGATCTGGAGACTCAGGCTTTGATGTCCAACATCAAGGGTCTTTTCAAGAGGCTTCTGGATATGTCTCCCCATCTGCCCTCAGAGTTGGGCATCATAGCCTTGAACGTGGAAAACCCAGGTAACCTGGCTGACCTGGTGGCTGCCAATCTGAATGTGAAGGTTGAGGAAAAACAGGAGGTTCTAGAGGCTCTGGAGGTCAAAGACAGACTCCAAAAGGTGCTTAGACTGCTCAACAGGGAGGTCCAGATCCTGGAATTGGGAAGTAAGATCCAAAACGAGATCAAGGGGCAGATGGACAAGGTTCAGAGGGATTTTTACCTCAGGGAGCAGCTAAAGGCCATCCAGAGAGAGCTTGGGGAAACGGATGAAAAGACCGCCGAGATCCAAGAATTGAGAGAAAAGATAGAGAAGGCCCAAATGCCCCAGGAAGCCAAGGAAGTGGCGCTCAAGGAATTGGACAGGCTCTCCAAGATGCCCCCCGCTGCGGCAGAATACACGGTCTCGCGCACCTATCTGGATTGGCTGGTGGATCTGCCCTGGTCCATCTTCACCCAGGACAACATGGACATAGATAGAGCCAGGGCGGTCTTGGATGAAGATCATTATGATCTGGAAAAGGTCAAGAAACGCATAATAGAGTACCTTGCGGTGAGAAAGCTCAAACCCGATGCCAAGGGGCCCATCCTTTGCTTTGTGGGGCCTCCAGGCACTGGCAAGACATCTTTGGGCCAATCCATAGCAAGGGCTCTGGGCAGGAAGTTCGTCAGGCTTTCCCTGGGCGGTGTGAGGGACGAGGCAGAGATCAGGGGTCACCGCAGGACTTATGTAGGGGCCTTGCCCGGGCGAATCATCCAAGGCATACGCAAGGCTAGATCCTCAAATCCCATCTTCATGCTGGACGAAGTGGACAAACTGGGGATGGACTTCAGGGGTGATCCATCCTCGGCCCTCTTGGAAGTGTTGGACCCGGAGCAAAATCACTCCTTCTCTGATCATTACCTGGAGGTGCCCTATGATCTTTCCAGGGTCATGTTTATAACCACAGCCAATGTGCTGGAAACCATTCCAGCACCACTGAGGGACAGGATGGAGGTGTTGGAGCTACCCGGGTACACCTTGGAGGAAAAGGCCATGATAGCCCAGCAGTATCTCATACCCAGACAGCTGGAAGCCCACGGCCTGCCCCATGATGCCATTTCTTTCGACAAGAGGGCTATCAGGAGAATCATTCAGGAATATACAAAGGAAGCCGGGGTGCGAAATCTGGAAAGGGAGATAGCTGCAATTTGCAGGGCTGTGGCCAGCGAGCACGCCTCGGGCAGGTCCAAGAAGGTCCATGTGACTCCGGCCAGTGTGATGTCCTATCTGGGACAAGCCAAGTTCTATTCTGAGGTGGCAGAGAGGACCTCCCAGGCAGGTGTGGCCACAGGCCTCGCCTGGACTCCCGTGGGAGGCGACATCCTCTTTGTGGAGGCCACCAAGATGCCGGGCAAGAAATCCTTGATCCTGACAGGGCAACTGGGCGATGTGATGAAGGAATCTGCACAGGCAGCCCTGAGCTTCATCAGAGCCAATGCAGAAAGTCTCAAGATCGACCCAGAGTTCTTTGAGAAATATGACATACATGTGCATGTGCCTGCAGGAGCTATTCCCAAAGACGGTCCATCTGCGGGTGTGACCATACTGGCAGCCTTGATCTCGCTGTTGACAGATCGTCCTGTACGGCCGGATGTGGCCATGACCGGGGAGATAACCCTAAGGGGCCTGGTCCTGCCCGTAGGCGGCATAAAGGAAAAGGTGCTGGCTGCACACAGAGCCGGGATACAGACGGTCATTCTGCCTGAAAAAAACCGCAAGGATCTGGAAGAGGTTCCACAGAAGGTTCGAAAAGAGATGCGCTTTCATCTGATCAGACGCATGGAGGAGGTGGCACGCCTTGCTCTTAGGCCTGCCCCTCGAAAGTCAAAGGCTCAGCGTGTGAGGCCTGGTGATCAAAGGGAGCCCAGGGCGGCCATGCCCCAGGAGCCCTGAGCAGGGCCTCATTGTTGTTCTTGTGTGAAGAGCTCTTGCTCCTCCTGGGTGAGCTCTTCGGGGAGGGGCAGGCTTCGGCGTTCCTCAGCAGAGGCTTGCTTCCAGAACCTCTGGAATTCCTCCAGAGCCATCTCCCTGTCCGCCTTTCTCCAATAGAGCATTCCCAGGTGGTAATGGGCCGGTGCGTACCCGGGGTCCACCTCCAGTGCCTTGAGATACATCTCCATCTCTTGCTCTGGATCATCTACCAACTCCCTGGCACGATCCACCCATTCCTGGGCAGCCCACCTCTTGAGCTGCACCTCCGGATCGGATTCCATGATCTGAGGCGATGGGGGAGGGCCTTGTGAGGAAGAAGGGGTTTTGGACTCTGCTTCAGAGCCTGAGGTCCCTGTAGGGGGCCTGCTCTTTTTGGAAGCAGTTACATTTTTCTGGGAAGGGGCGGGGCGGGTCTGCTTCTGAGGACGGCCTTCAGGTCCTGGCAGGGGAGGAGCTGGCTGGATACGCGGGATGGACTGCCTTTCCTCAGAGGGCCCCAGGAGTTCTGGCTCTGTGGCCGGGCGTTGTTTCAACCACCAGGTGGCTGTTGCTGCCCCAAGCAATAAGAAGGCCAAGACAGATACAGCCAGGCCCGCCAGAGTCCTTCTCCTTTGCCTTTTCAGGGCGCTGGGGATGTGAACTCCACATCTGGCGCAATAGAGTTCCTCAGGCTGTCTGAATCCACACTTGGGGCATTCCATGGGTTTTTCCCTGTCAGCCTTCCCTTATCATACCAGTCTTGAGCATATCAAGGGTCTGCTTTTTTTCTCTTGACATCGGCCCCTGGATGGGCTACAGGAGAGGACCGGTAATCATGACATGTTTGATTTTCCGAGACCGGCTATCCATGTGTTGGCCCTCCAGGGTCTACTTTTAGCCCAAGCTGCCCTTGAAGCTGGTCTCCAGGACAAGAGTATTGGCCTCTTTCCCGTAAAGACCTTGGGAATCCTGGCCAAGGGTCTCATGGGATAGGGGTGGTAGGGCTTAGAATCCCCTTGCCTGGTTCGCAGCAGGGGATTTGATTGGTTCCATCTTAGGGAATGATTCCTGAGATCTCTAGAGGGTGGTATCGTGATTCTCGGGATGAGATGTTGATGGGGGCCGAAAAAGGAGGCTTTGTGGCCAGGCTCAATTTTTTCATTGAGAAATGCTAAGCCCTGAAAGGAGGAAACAAGATGAAACGTTTGGGGTCAAGTGCAAAATTAATAGGCTTTTTGCTGGCCAGTATGTTCTTGGGGTGGAGCGGTATTTGCGAGGCCCAGGGCAAGGCTTCCCAGCCGCAGGTGATAAAGATATCCCACCAGTGGCCGGGTGGGACCCTGGAGAAAGGTGATTTCAGGGATCGGCTGTGTAGGCTTTTTGCAAAGAAGGCAGAGCAGATGACTTCTGGGGCACTCAAATTCGAGGTGTACCCGGCCTCGGTGCTTTTCAAACCCCAGGCCCAATATGATGCCATGCTCAAGGGTGCCCTGGATATGAGCGTATTTCCCCTGGACTATGCTGCTGGCAAAGTCCCCCAGTTTTCCATAACCCTCATGCCCTGTATCGTAAAAGATCACCAGCAGGCCATGAGGTGGAAAGATTCGGCCATAGGCAAGAAGATCGAGAGCATATGTGAAGAAAACGGCATCAAGATCCTCACATGGGCATGGTGCGGTGGCGGGATAGCCAGCCGTGGCAAGCCGGTGAGGCTTCCGGAAGATATGAAAGGCCTCAAAGCCAGGGCCGCGGGCAAGATGTTCGAGAAGATGCTTCATGAGGGAGCTGGCGCAGCCATCACCAGCATGCCTTCCTCTGAGATATATTTTGCTCTTCAGACAGGGGTGCTGGATGTCTGTCTGACTTCATCTTCCTCTTTTGAGTCATACAGGCTCTATGAACAGGTTCAACACTACACCTCCCCCAGAAAGACCACCATCTGGTACATGCTGGAGCCCCTTGTGATCTCCATGGCTTCGTGGAAGAAACTTTCTGCCGAGCACCAGAAAGTGCTGATGGAGGTTGGCAGGGAGCTGGAGAAGTTTGCCTTGGAAGAGGCCATAAAGGACGACACCGAGGTGGCGCAGTTGTTTCAGGAAAAAGGAGTCAAGGTCTATGACATGACTCCGGAGGACTTCCAGGTCTGGCTAGAGGTCTCCAAGAAGACAGCCTGGAAGGAGTTTGCCGAAAAGGTAAAGGAGGGTAAGGAACTTCTGGAGATGGCCTTGGCTGTGAAGTGAGCCTTTTGTGCCCAGGGAGGAGGTACATGGAGCTGTTGATGAGGCTTGCCAGGTGGGTGGAGGGATTCAACAGGGTGCTCTACTGGATAAGTGCGGTGGCCATATTGGTATCCTCCCTCATACTCAGCTACGAAGTACTCATGCGTTACGTTTTCAAGATTCCCACCATCTGGGAAATAGAGTCGGCCATCTACCTGGGGGTGATGGCTACCTTCCTGGGCTCTGCATATGGGCTCAAAGACGGAGCCCACATAAACATAGATGTGGTCATAAGGGCCTTGCGCCCAGAGGTAAGAGACAAGATGGAAAGGATCACCTCATGCATGGCCTTGCTCTTCACCTCATATGTGGCCTACAAGGGTTGGGGTCTCTTCTGGGAGGCCTTCAGCAAGGGATGGCGTTCCGAGTCCCTCTGGGGGCCTCCCCTGGCAATTCCCTATCTTTTCCTGCCCCTTGGCATGACCATGCTCTCACTGCAGTTGTTGATCCAGATTCTGGGCTTGAGTGGGAGGGCCTGCACAGGTCATACCCATTGACACCCATCATGTGCAACGAGTAGGAGGGATTCATGCTCCAGGATCCCATAACATTGGGGATCATCATCATAGGAGTTCTTTTCGTGGCCCTTTTCAGCGGCATGCCCATAGCCTTTGGCCTGGGAGTGCCTTCTCTGGTTTTCATGTACCTTTTCCTGGATCCTGCCCAGTTCGACATGACGGCACTTGTGATGTTCGATGGAGTGAACGACTTCGGCCTTCTGGCCATACCTCTTTTCGTGCTCATGGGGGCCATAGTGGCCGTGACTCCTTGCGGTGCAGACCTGTATGAGGGGATTCATCGGTGGATATATAAGCTCCCAGGAGGCCTTGCCATCAGCAATGTGCTTGCCTGCGCCATCTTTTCGGCCCTGTGCGGATCCAGCCCTGCCACAGCTGCGGCCATAGGAACCATGGGCATACCCGAGATGCGCAAGCGAGGATACCCAGAATCATTGGCCTGTGGCTCCATAGTGGGGGGCGGAGCCCTGGGCAACCTGATTCCCCCTGGTGTGGTGCCCATTGTTTATGGGATAGCAACCCAGACTTCCATTGGAAAGCTCTTTATCGGAAGCGTGATCCCCGGGATAGTGGTAACGGCCATGATGTGCGCCTGGGTGGTGCTATATGCCAGATGGGCCCGCAACAGGCAGGCCATACCCACTGCGGTCCAGGCAGGGGCAGGAGGTGGTCCTACGGGAAGGGAGTTTTACGGGGAGGTCTCTTACAGCTTTCAGGAAAGAATGGCAGGCATTCTCAAGGTGAGCCCTTTCATGCTCCTGGTTGTATTTCTCCTGGTGGTTCTCTACGGTGGATACGCCACACCCAGTGAGGCTGCGGGAGTATGCGCCATAGCAACCTTTGTCATGGTCATCCTCATCTACAGGCTACGCTCCTTCAAGGCGTACAAAGATATCCTGGAGATGACAGTTAGGGAAAGCGTGATGATCATGCTCATAATCGCCAGTTCATTTCTTTTCACCACGCTTCTAACAAAGCTTTACATAACTCAGGCCATCACCCAGTCTCTGGTGAGCTGGGGTCTGAATAGGTGGGTCTTGATGGGAACCATCAACTTCTTTTTTCTGATACTGGGCTGTTTGCTCCCACCCGTGGCCATAGTGCTCATAGCCTGTCCCATTCTCCATCCTGTTATCACCGCATATGGATTCGATCCAGTATGGTTCGGTATCATCATCACCATGAACATGGAGGTGGGCATGATCACCCCGCCTTTTGGGCTTAATCTCTTTGTGGTCAAGGGCATAGCCCCCAGCATACCCTTGGAGAAGATCCTGGCAGGATCAACTCCTTTTGCCCTGTGCCTGGCCCTGGGCATTGTGGTCTGTTCTGTCTGGCCGGAGCTCATCACATGGCTTCCGAGCCAGATGATCCGTTGAGGCTTCCAGGCAGGTACGCCCTGGCCCTGAGGGCTCGGCTCACCTGCTCGGCCCGACGAAAGACCCCCTCCAACAGAAGCTGGCCCATAAGGAGAAGGTGTTTGAAACGCTCTTTCCATGAAAGCCTGCGTGGAGAAAAGGCCCTGGCCCTTTGAGCCTTGAGCAGACTCTTTATCTCTTCCTGCATCAATGGCAGAAAGCGTATGGAGATAAGCAGCATGATTCCCACGTCTCTGGATGAGATCCCCAGCCATCTCAAGGGGAAGGGTCTCAAGATCCGCTCCAGAAGCTTGAGAAATTCTCCTGAAGAAGTGCAGGCTGCCACCAGGTGGGCAATCCAAAGAAGCAGGCAGAGCCTCCACAGAAGCAGTAAGCCCGAGAGCCAATGCCCACCCAGCCCATGGGTCAGGCCTATTGCCCCCACCAGGGGAAGCGCTGGCCAGCAGGAACGCATGGTTTTCCAGGGATTCTGCTTTGCCAGAGCTTGAAGGATCAACCAGATGAGGGTTGAAAGTGCTGGCACCAGGGGATGGGAAAGGCTTGCCAGCGTGATTCCAAGTAAAAAGCCCAAGCCCAGTTTGAGCCAGGCAGGCGCTCTATGAAGCGTAGAGGAGGCCTCTTGTAAGAGCGGGCCTGACATTTCTTAAGCTCCGAGTCCCAGGAGCTCCATGGAGCGCCTTCGCACAAAATGGGCTGCCTCCTCCATGCCCTGCCTCTTGAGCATGCGCTCCAGCTCCATGCTCAAGGGAGGATCAAGGCCCAGGGCAGCCAGAACCTCTGGTTTTTCCATGAGCTTATCGGGGAAACCCTCCAAGGCTATCCGCCCTTCTGACAGCACCAGGGCCCTGGTGGCTCCCCGCATTTCCTCCATGTCCTGGGTGATCCACAATACTGCACAGCCTCTTGAAGCATGGAGGTTTTTTACCACATTTCTGATCCTGCGTTTGGATGGGGGATCCAGCATGGCCGTGGGTTCGTCCAGGATCAGATACTCGGGTTCCATGGCAAGGATTCCCGCTATGGCCACCAGTTGCTTTTGTCCTCCAGATAACTGTTGAGGGGAATGTTCTGCCAGTTCCTCTATGCCCACCTCTTTGAGAACCCGCTCCACCCTGTGCTTTACCTGAGCGCTTGAAAGTCCCAGGTTCTCGGGTCCAAAAGCCACATCTGCACTCACAGTGTCATGAAAAAACTGGTGCTCCGGATTCTGGAACACCAATCCCACCTTGCCCGTCAGGTGTGCGGGGTTGTGTCTTGAGTCCAGACCATCTACCTTGACATGACCTGAAGTTGGCACAAGCAAGCCGGCCAACAAATCGGCCAGGGTGGACTTGCCAGAACCGTTGGGTCCAAGAAGTACGGTGAACTCGCCCCTTGGGATCTCCAGATTCAGCCCATTGAGGATCCAGGGTTTGTCCTTGGCATATCTAAAGCTAAGCTGCTGAATCTGGATCATATTTTTTGACCCTGACCCTCCATCTGGCTATGAGCAAGGCAGCTAAAGAGGCTTTAACCAGATCTCCTGGCAGAAAGGGCATCACCCCCAAGGCAATGGCATTTTCCATGGAGATTCTGCTCACCAGTGAAAGCCACACAGACCCCAGAGAGTATATGAGAGCCAAGCCGGCCAGACAGGCCAGAAACAGGTAGATCTTTCCTTGGAACCTATGGGTCAGGAATCCCACCAGAGCTGCCGAGATTACAAATCCCAAGAGATATCCACCACTGGGCCCAAGGATCTTTCCAATCCCCGATGTTCCTCCAGCAAACACAGGAAGGCCGGCCATTCCCATGAGCAGATAAAGACTCATGCTCACAGCTCCCCAACGGGCTCCCAGAATACCTCCTGCAGCCAATACGAAAAGGCTCTGGAGGGTTATGGGCACAGGCCCTAAGGGAATGGCCAAGAGGCTGCTGGCGGCTGTCAGAGATGCCATCAATGATGCCAGGACCATCCTGTTGATGAATGAAGCCACCTGGCCCCCAGGCCGTGCCTGGGCAAAGACCTTGTCTTGGCACTCATCGCACATGAATCACCTCGCCATGGGTCACTCTGTGGGGGTGGCCCCCTTGATCCGTCAGGAGAAGGGCTCCCTGTTCGTCTATGTCTTGGGCTCTTCCAACCACCACACCCCCTTCTGTTTCAACCCCTACCAACCTGCCCAGGGTGACGCTCATATGCCTCCAGGCATCCGCAATGGGGCCAAAGCCTTCCTTGAGAAGCCTTTTCCATGACTCCTCCACTTCCCAGAGGATCCTGGCCAGGATCTGGGCCCTGGATTGACGCTTTCCTGTCTCGAGCATCAGGGAGGTAGCCTTCAGGGTGGCAGGTAGATCGCAATTCTCCATGTTAACATTGACCCCGAAGCCCAGGATGAGGTGGTGTATAGCATCGGCTTCAGCTTCCATTTCAGTTAGGATACCGCCTACTTTTCTGTTTCTTACCATCACGTCATTGGGCCATTTTATCCCAGCTTTTACCCCCGTCAGTTCCCGGATGGCAAGGCACAGGGCCACACCTCCCAGAAGGGTGATTCGAGGAGCCAGATGGGGGGCGAAATCCGGTCTCAGGACCAAAGAGAAGTAGAGCCCGCTGCCCAAGGGAGAATGCCAAGATCTGCCAAGCCTTCCCCTGCCCGCTGTTTGAGCTTCAGCCACAACCAAGGTGCCTTCGGCACACCCCTCAGCAGCCAGGATTTTGGCTTTGTCGTTTGTGGAGCTGAGCTCCTTGAAGTGGTGGTACCCAACCCTTCCCATCACCTTGGTTCGCAAGTAAGGCTCCACCTCATGAGCTGTCAGAAGATCCGGGGGCTCCACAAGCCTGTATCCTCTTCGGGGTGACCCTGAAATCTTGTATCCGTTTTTTCTAAGGCTTGTCACAGCCTTCCAAACAGCGGCCCGGCTGACCCCTTCTCCCTGGGCCAGGGCCTCTCCGGAAAGGAAACAAGGGGACATTTCCCTGAGCTTCTTGAGAACCTTCTCTTTGAGAACCACGTTATTGCCTCCCATGGTGGAATTGGAAAACGGCCTCCCAGAGCCGAGGCCAAAAGATTTTAGACCCTTTTGATGGAAATCGTCAACAGGAAAAATCATATCAGGTTTACAAAAACCTGAAAGATCATTCCTGCCTGATGATCAGGAGGCTTAAGCAGGCAATGGAGTTCTATCCCTGAGCACTCAACAGGGTTTTCGGTGGGGAAGGCCACCCCTTCCCAAACACCCTACAGGTTCAAGCTTTTTCCACATAGATGGGGCAAGGATCCAGCAGGAAAGTCACTGGGCACTTGAACACAGATCAGTTCATCCCGGAGGTCTTGGAGTTGAACTCAGTTATTCACTGAGCCTGAAAAATCAGGGCCATCTCCTGGGAGATCAAAGCCTGGGCACAACTCTGCCTGTTTGCCCGTGGCTCAAAGGCTGTACAGGGTATCGTCAAACCTGGGGGCAGGTCTTTTGGGTTTCCCACCCTTCTTGGATGAGGCTGCGAAAGGATCCGCTTCTTCCAGCAGGTCTCCCATCTGAGCCTCGATCTCCTCTGGATCCTGGCCTGCCTCCATGCGCTGGATGGCCTCTTCCATGGCAGGGCCCAGATTCAGCCCCGTCATGTCAGAGAGCTTTCTCATGAGCTGGGCGGCCTGGCGGGGATCTTCCTCGTCCAGGGATTCTGCCTCCTGGGCCAAGGCAGCCATGGCCCTCTCCATCTTATCCTCGTCTATGTCAGCAAGGGGGTAATCCTCATCCTCTGTGCCCCCCTTGCTTTTTCGCAAAGTGGAAAAAGGAGAAAGCCATCTTTCCAATTCCTGCCTTGGACATTTGGGACAAGCGGGTTTTTTTTGTGTATCCACCTTTGGGGAAAAGAAGTTGTAGATGGTGTTACAATCAGGGCAAAAGAACTCGTAAATGGGCATGGTCTGCACCTCTTAGAAGAGCTTTTCCTGAACCCATCTATGGGTGCCAAAAAGATATTATTCAGGCAAGCCCCCCTGCGGTCAATACAGCGTGGGCTGCAAGAGACAGGACCCTGTGCTTTTGGACTTGACCTTTTGCCTCAAACAGGGGCAGAATTCTTCAAAGCCATGTTAGGCCCAGGGGCCACCCAGGCTGAAGCTCGGGTGGCCCCTTTGAATTTCAGAGCAAGGAGTCTTTCATGAGCCTGATGGGTAAGAGAATGATCTTGGTGAGTTTGGCAGTTGGCCTTCTCCTGGGGAACCTGGGCCAGGCAGATGAGCTGCGAATCGGAGCCACCATCTCCCAGACAGGGCATTTTGCCTCTGAGGTGGGCCCCTTCGGGGATTTCTTGAATACCTGGGCCCGGGAGCTAAACAGCCAGGGAGGGGTCTTCTGGGCTGGGAGGAGAGTGCCTGTTCGACTCTTTATCTATGATGACAGAAGCGACGAGGCCACTTCTAGACGCCTGTACGAAAAGATGGCCACGATGGACAGGGTTCACCTCATGCTGGGACCCTACTCCAGCCCCCTTACCTTTGCAGCCTCCACGGCCGCCGAAATCCACAAGGTCCCCTTCCTGGCCATATGCGCCAACTCCCCCAGGATCTATCAGAGGGGGTACCAATGGATAGCATGCCTCATAGACGAGGCACCCAGGTACACCCATCGCTACTGGGAGATGATAAAGGCAGAAGGGCTTGCCAAGAGCGTCTCCTTTGTGGTGGAAGACACCCTGCACCCCAAAGGAGTGTCCCAAGGGGCCACGGTGCTGGCAAGAGAGGCCGGGCTGGAAGTTCTTTCCACCCACGTGGCCCCCAGGGACACGCGGGATTTCACTCCAATTCTTCTCAAGCTCAAGGCTGAGGACCCCGACATCCTCTTCGTTTCAGCCAATATTGCTTTTGCGACCCTGTTCATGGGCCAGGCTCGGGAGCATGGCCTTAGGCCCCGTGAGTTCCACGTCATTCATCATGGAGGAGCTTTTCACAGGGCCCTGGGTTGGGCAGCTGAGGGGGTTACGGGGCAGTCCTACTGGTCTGTGGGCATGGGTGGTCCTGGAAGCCAACGCTTTCTTGATCTTCTCTCCAAGAGCAGGATCTCCCTGGAAGACTATCCTTGGGTCCCGGCGTACATGATGGCCATCCAGGTGGTGGAGGATGTCATGGCCAGAAGCAAGAGCCTAGAACCAAGCGAGCTGTTGAAGGCCCTAAAGAGCAGCCAAACAGAAACAATAGGCGGCAGGGTCTATTTCAGACAAGACGGAGTGGGCTCCATAAACACATATCCTTCTCAGATCCAGGAGGGCTCTTACCAGATCATATGGCCACCGGGCCTGGCCACAGCCTCCCACAGATACCCCTCCAAACATGGAGCAGGGAACTGATGCTGGTTCAATTTCAAGTGGTTCTCCAGGGTGTGGCCACTGGTAGCCTCTATGGTGTCTTGGCCTTGGGACTGCAGCTCATACTTGGATCCACGGGAAAAGTTCACCTGGGAGTGGGCCAGCTTGCAGTGGTAGCGGCCTTGGCATCCGTGGAGCTGTCTCAAACATATGGCAGTTATCCCTTGCCTTATGCCTTGGGAGGGGCCCTTTTCCTGGGACTCATCTCTGTCTTGGCTCATCCTCCTGCCTTTTGGAGGCTCTTGAGCCATGGCCATGCAGAAAGATCCATCTTGCTCATCACCCTGGGGGGGGCCATGAGCCTAGAGGGGCTCACCCAGTGGGTATGGCCCCTTCCTCTGACGGCTTTACCAGTGTCTGGAGAAATCTTTTCCCAGGCTGAATTGATCCCTTTTCCCAAGACCAAGGCCATGGCTTTCTTGGGTTCCTTGGGGATTTCTGCGTTTCTGTGGGGAATTCTCAGGTGGAGCAGAAGGGGAAAGGCATTGAGGGCCTGGAACATGGGGGCCGAAGAGCTGAGGCTGGTGGGAATCGATCCCACAGGCTTGGGGAAATGGGTCACCTCCATGGGGCTGGCCACGGTTGGAGTTGGGGGGGTGCTGCTGGGAGCCACCCAGGTGGTGACCGTTCAGGATGGTCTGGGTTGGACCATAAAAGCACTTTGCCTTGCGGTCCTGGGCCGAGGTCTGAGCCCCCTTAGGACTATGGGCCTTGGATGGGCCATGGGTGGGGGGGAGGCCCTGGTGTCTTATTGGTTGGGAGCTCAATGGCATCCACTCTTGGCCCCAGGCCTGCTATTTCTGGTCTTGTCCTCTCGAAACAGGCGCCTACAATGAGATATTTGGGAAGCATCCTTGTGTGGCTTTCGGGGGCAGCCCTCTTGGCTTTGGGGCTTTTTTTTCTTGGGCCTTATGGATCACTGATAGTTTGGAGCTTGTGCCAACAGGTGATCTTGGCCTTGAGCTACAGCTTCATAG
The DNA here is from genome assembly GCA_037481695.1 of bacterium. NCBI lineage: Bacteria > bacterium. The sequence continues at coordinate 41,346 of JBBFLE010000010.1, forward strand.
GAGGCATGGGTGGGGAGATTCACCTGGGCCACGGTGCCTTCTTTGGCTTGGGTGCTTACAGCAGTGCCATCTTTCTTCAGGCTGGACAACCTTGGTGGCTGGCTCTTTTTATGGCCTGGGCATCGGGCATGCTCATGTGTGTGATGACGGCCCCGTTTCTCGTCAAGATGAGGGGGGCTGATTTTGCTGTTGGTTCTTTTTGCCTGGCATTGTTTCTAAATACACTGGCTAGAAATCTACAGGAATTTACTGGGGGTACGGCTGGGATCTCGGTTTCCATGCTTTCCAAGGAGATCCCTTATGTGTGCACTTTGGTGCTCTTGGGGGTAACTCTGTGGACTCACCAAAAACTCATGGGCTCTGGCTGGGGCAGGTCGCTTCGGGCAGTGGGGATGGATCCCTTGGCAGCCCGGCACTTGGGCATAAATGACGAATCCTTGAGGACTCAGGCCCTGCTTTTGGGATCAGCCTTGGCCTCTTGGGCCGGGGGGATCTATCCGCTCCAAAGCGGTTACGTGAGTCCGGATTCGGCCTTGGGCACAGAGGTTCTTTTGACACCTGTGGTTTCGGTTCTACTGGGTGGATCCAGATCCACTTGGGGTCCTGTTTTGGGGGCCGCCACGATCTTTTTGGCTCAGGAGCTTATCTTGACAAGGTTCCAGGGTTGGACCCTCTTGGCCTTCGGCCTCATCATTGCTACCACAGGCTTTCACGTCTCAGAAGGACTGGACTCCTGGCTTGACTCCAAAATACTCAGATATTTCAGGCACTCCAGAGCCGATGCTTCTTGAGGTGGATCATCAAGGCGGCAATGGCAGCCGGGGTGACCCCTGAGATCCGTGAGGCCTGTCCAAGGCTCAAGGGTTTGATCCTGCTCAGTTTTTCCACCACCTCCTTGGACAGCCCATGCACCGCTTTGTAATCCAAATCCGGTGGAATCCTGCGGTATTCCATGGATTTGAACCGTTCGACCTCCCTTAGCTGCCTCTCTATGTAACCGTCATACTTGACCTGGATCTCCACTTCCTCCTCAACTTCTTGGGGCAGGGGGGCTCTGTTGGGATCAAGAGGGGCCAGATCCCTATACCTGATCCCAGGGCGCCGAAGCAGGGCTTTTAGGCTGAGAGGCTCTTCCAGAGCAGCAGATCCTAGCTCCTCCAGCACATGGTCCACCTCCCTGGAGGGCTTCACCCTGGTTTTCTCCAACCTTTCCAGCTCCAGGGCTATGGCCTCTTTCTTCCTGCAAAAACTTTCGTACTCCTGGGCTGTGACAAGCCCCACATGAAACCCCTTGTCCCTGAGGCGCAGATCAGCATTGTCTTCCCTGAGAAGCAGCCTGTATTCGGCCCTGGAGGTGAACATGCGATAGGGTTCCTGTGTGGACTTGGTAATCAGGTCATCTATCAACACCCCGATGTAGGCTTCCGAGCGGTCCAGCACAAGGGAATCTTTTCCCTCCAAAGCCAAAGCAGCGTTTATACCAGCCACCAATCCCTGAGCTGCGGCTTCTTCATAGCCCGAGGTGCCGTTGATCTGGCCAGCCAGGTAAAGCCCCCGGATCTCTTTCATCTCCAGCGTAGGCCAAAGATGGGTGGGGTCCACGAAGTCATATTCTATGGCGTATCCGGGTTTGATGATCTCGGCCTGCTCCAGACCCGGTATGGATCTGACCATTCTCAACTGGATGTCCAGGGGAAGGCTGGTGGATATGCCGTTGGGATATATCTCCAGGGTGTCCAGACCTTCGGGTTCCAGGAATATCTGGTGCCTTTCCTTCTCCGGGAACCTGACCACCTTGTCCTCTACAGAAGGGCAGTACCTGGCTCCTACGCCTCGGATCAGACCCTGATAGAGGGGGGAGCGCTCCAGTCCCTCTCTGATGATTTCGTGGGTCTGCTCAGTGGTGTAAGTGATGTGGCATGGCACCTGCGGCAAGGGTATCTTCTTGGTGGAAAAAGAAAAGGGCATGGGTGGATCATCCCCCCACTGCACCTGGAGCCGTGATGTGTCCACGGTCTTGCCATCCAGCCTTGGGGTGGTTCCGGTTTTCAACCTGCCCATGCGAAGGCCCAGTGAACGCAAGAACTCCGAGAGGCCCACAGAGGGTAGATCCCCCATGCGCCCTGCCGGGAAGCTCTTGAGGCCTATGTGAACCAGTCCTTGCAGGAAGGTGCCTGTGGTTACTATGACTGCCCTTGCACCTATTTTCTCTCCCAGGGAGGTCTCCACACCCTCAACTCTATCCCCCTTGAGCAGGATCTTTTCCACCAAAGCCTGCCTAATGGAGAGCCCTGGCTGGCCTTCCAACACCCTTCTCATGCGCCTTGCGTACCTGAACATGTCCGCCTGGGCCCTGGAGGACCATACTGCAGGACCCTTTTTTGTGTTGAGACGCCTAAACTGGATACCCGTGAGATCTATGTTCCTGGCCATCTCTCCGCCCAGGGCATCTATCTCTTTGACCAACTGCCCCTTGGCCAATCCTCCTATGGCCGGATTGCAGGACATCCAGGCTATGTGGTCCACATTCATTGTTAGAAGAAGAGTCTTGTGGGCCTTCCTGGCACAGGCCAGTGCAGCCTCGCAGCCGGCATGGCCTCCCCCGATGATTATGACTTCATATTGCTCCAAAAAAGCCTCTCCCTTCTTGATCTCTCCAAAATATGATAACACAAACCTCACCCTGGCCCGATGATCAATGAAATCCCAAAGACCCGGGAGATGATATGCTTTGCTGCCATCTGGCCAGCCTCTCCAATCTTGAGGCTTGGGTTCCATGGGGCAATGGACTCATGGAATTGCTTGAACCAGATGGCCTGGACTGCTAGAATCCCGGCCGAACCCCCAAGAGCAACTCTAACAGGAAGGGCCGTGGATTTAGATTTTCTCACCCATATTGGCAAGAGAGGAATTGTCCCATGGGAGAGCTGGAGGGCAAGACAGCTATAATCACAGGGGCTGGCAGCAGGGAGGGGATCGGGTTTGCCGTGGCCAGGGCCTTGGCTCAGGAGGGGGCTAGGGTGGCCTTGGCAGATCTTTGTAGAGATCTGGATTCTCCGGGTTACTACAAGCTTCCCACTCGGGAGGATCTGGATAAGACGGCCTGGGAGCTAAGCTCCTTAGGGGTCAAGACAATGGCGGTGCAGCTGGATGTGACATCTCAGGAATCGGTTCAAGAAATGGTCCGCTCTGTGGTGGAGGAGTTGGGGGGGATACACATACTGGTCAACAACGCAGGGGGCGCTCCAGGGCCAGGACCACTTCATCTCATGGAGGAGTCTGCCTGGAGAAAAACCCTGGAGATAAATCTTCACGGCACCTTTCTGGTATCCAGGGCCGTGGTGGCTCAGATGCTTCAACAGGGAAAGGGAGGGGCCATCGTGAACGTGGCCTCCAAGGCCGGCAAGGTGCCCAGAGCCTTTGCAGGCGCCTACTGTGTTGCCAAGGCCGCGGTGATAATGCTTACAAGGGTCCAGGCTCTGGAGCTGGCAGCCCATGGCATAAGGGTCAATGCAGTGTGCCCTGCCCAGATAGAGACCCCTTTGGAGCGTTGGAGCTGGGAGCTGGAGGCCAGAGTATTGGGAAAACAACTGGATCAGGTACGCCAAGAAAAGCTCTCCCAGATACCTGTGGGGAGATTGGGTGCTCCCAGGGATGTGGCCGAGGCCGTACGGTTCCTCGTCTCTGATCGGGCCTCTTATATGACCGGCCAGGCCATAAACATAACAGGCGGCCAGCTCATGATCCTTTGACAAGATCCATGCTGCTTCACCGAGGAAAAAGGGACTTGTGCATCCTGGGCACAGCCGTGGTGCTCTACTGGCTGGTGGGGCACCTATGGAATCCTCCTTTGCTTTACACGCCCTCCGGGGAGGCCATAGATCTGAGTCCCCAGGCACAAAGGGCAATGGGAGTGCTGGTTGCTACCATCCTGCTTTGGATCACCGAGGCAATCCCATTTGCGGTCACGGCTCTTCTTGCACTGATTTTGACACCGGTTCTGGGGGTTACAGAAGGGCTCAGTGCAGGAGGCGCTGGCTCCACAGTCCATGGGATCCCCCAGGGGCTGGACATACTTCTTCAATGGGGCTTTGGGAATCGTATAGTCATCTTCTTCCTGGGCGTTTTTCTCATAACTGCTGCCATTCAGAGATCTGACCTGGGAAAGAGAATGGCTCTGAGCCTCCTGATTCTGGTGGGACCATCCACATCCAGAGTTCTCATGGCCTTTTTGGTTGGGGGCACGCTCTTGTCCATGTGGATCACGGACATGGCGGTATCAGCTCTTCTTTTACCCATAGGGGTGGGGCTCCTGGAGAGGGCCGGCATGAGACCCCATGAGAGCAGTTTTGGGAAGGCCCTCATGATCTCTTGCTCCTGGGGGGCCACCTTTGGGGGCATAGGCACTCCTGCAGGCTGCGGGCCCAACCCCATAGCCATTGCTTTCTTGAATGATCTGGCCGGGGTCAGGGTGAGTTTTCTGGACTGGATGAAGCTGGGTGTTCCCAGCGCCTTGATACTTGTTCCCATGGGCTGGTGGGTTCTCATGATGTTGTTCCCGCCCGAGACCAAGAAGCTTCCTTTTTCCAGGGAGGAACTCAGGGCCGAAAAACGGGCCATGGGGGCCATGGGGTCCAAGGAAAAGAGGACACTGATGGTTTTCCTGGTGGTGGCCATCCTCTGGGTCATGGAAGAGCCATTGGGGGACATCACTGGTGTAACCCTTCCCATGGAATGGGTCTCCATGGCAGGGGGAATTGCCCTCTTTCTTCCCGGACTAAGGGTACTTTCCTGGAAAGAGGCCGAGGAGCTTGTGCCATGGGGGGCCATACTCCTTGTTCTGGCAAGTCTATCCATAGGCATGATCACTTACAGGACAGGCGCTGCTCGTTGGATGGCATGGATGGTGCTGGGCTGGATCCAGAACGTAATCCCTGCAGTGCAGGTGGCAGTGGTCTTGGCAGGAGTCATGGGCATGAAAGTCTTTTTGGCCAGCAACACCGTAAGCGGCATCATATTGATTCCCCTTCTCATCCAGCTCTCCAAGGATCTGGGTGTGGACCCATGGCTGCTGGTAGCCCCTGCTGCCTTCAGCTCCTCTTTGGGGCTCGTGCTGGTGACACAGACTCCCACTCATGTGATTCCTTACACATCCGGTTACTTCACCATGCGGGAGTTCGCGTGGGCAGGAGCCATCATGAGCCTGTTGATGGTTATAACCCTGACCTTCACTCTGGTGGCTGCAGGAGCATTGTGGGGAGTGTACAGGATCTGAAAGAGGGGGCGGGGAATGCTGGCTGCTGTCTATAGAAAGGAGATGAGGGGACTCAGAATCGAAGAGCTTCCTGAGCCTGCCTTGGGGCCTGGGCAGGTCAGGGTGAGAGTTTGTTACGCCTCCATATGCGGCTCTGATCTTTTTCTTGTGGGCTCAGGCCAGTTACCCGAGGGCACCATCCTGGGCCACGAGATGAGCGGGCAGGTAGATGGCCTGGGAGAGGCAGTACAGGGGCTCTCATTGGGTGATAATGTAATAGTCAGACCCATTGGTTGCGGTGTGTGCCCTGCCTGCTCCAGGCAAGAGGAGAATCTCTGCCCCAAGAGGCTGGCCATAGGCCTCGGGGTCCTACCTGGGGCCTTTGCCGAGAGGCTGGTTGTCCCCCAGGGGATGGTCATTCCAGTTCCAGAGGGCCTGGACCTGGCCATGGCAGCCCTGGCAGAGCCCCTTGCCACGGCTCTTCACGGGATTCGCCTGGCTGGAATAGGGCCTGGGGAGAGGGTTGCGGTCCTGGGAGCAGGCGGCATAGGACTGTGCGCAGTGGCCGTGTTGGGAGCCATGGGAGTGGAGAAGATCCTGGTTTCCGAGCCGCAGGAAGGCCGAAGGAGAAGGGCGCTGGCCCTGGGTGCCTCCCGGGTCGTTGACCCAATCAAGGAAGACCTGTACAGGGCGGTTTCTTCCTGGTGTGATGGCCAGGAACTGGGGGCAGCCCTGGAGTGCGCTGGGAGCCTGGATGCTTTGAGACAGGCCATGGAGATGGTGAGTCCCGGAGGAAAGGTAGTGCTCATAGGGCTCCCCAAGGGGAAAATGGAATGGGCCCCTGCCATGGCGATGCTCAAACAGCTGAGATTTCAGGGCTCATACGCCAATACTCAGAGGGAGTGCAGAGAATGTCTGGAGATGCTCTCAGCCGGGCGGCTGCAGGTAAGGGAGGTGATCCAGGGCATGATAACCCTGGAGGAGCTCCCGGTCAAAATAGAGAGCTTGCTTCAAAGGCCTGGGGACGGGAAGGTGCTGGTAGAGCTCAGAGCAAGACCAGGTTGAGGGAAGGCGGTCTGGGAGGGCTCATTGGAACAAGGCAATGGTCTTGACAGGACCGGGAAGTCTAGAGCCTTGAGGAGGAGATGAGATGGCAGAAAGAATTGCTGGTGAGGTCCTAATGGAGACTCTGGCAGAGATGGGTGTTCGGAGAATCTTCGCGATTCCCGACGGGACTTACAACATATGTTTCAAGTGGGTCCAAGAGCATGGAGAGGCAAAGGACGTTAAGTTCATAACCCCAAGACACGAGGCAGCAGGAGCCCACATGGCTGACGGCTGGTTTCGGGTCACGGGAACTCCCACGGTGGTAATGGCAGGGGCCGGTCCTGGGGCGGCTAATCTCATATCAGGGGTCATTGCCGCCCAGGTGGAGGAGGTGCCCATGGTTGTCATCACATCCCAGAGAAGGACCTCGGTGATCCAACCTCCGCGTGGGGCCATGCAGGTCTTCGACCAGGGGGGGGCTTACTCGGCCGTTACAAAGGCCAGCTTTCAGGTCTTGAAGCCAGAGAGGTTGCCAGAGCTGCTTCACAAGGCTTTTTCTTTGGCGCAAAGCGATGTCCCGGGTCCGGTTCACCTGGACATACCCGAAGACATCCTAAATGGAACCTTCAACTGGCAGCAAGAGAAACCCCTGCCAGTGCAACCTGTTATTCCAGGGGGGGATCCTCAGGCCATAAAAGAGGCCGCCCGCCTTCTGTGGGAAGCCAATACCCCAATGATCCATGCTGGTGGGGCTGTCTTGAAGTCAGGAGCCTGGGAGGAGCTCAGGGAGCTGGCAGAGTACCTTGGGGCTCCTGTGAGCACTTCCCCGGCAGGCCGAGGAGCCATTGCCGAGGACCATCCCCTCTGTGTGCCCACCCTGTGCATAGGGGCCAGGGTGGCCCTGGCCCAGTCGGATCTTTGCCTGGCCCTGGGATGCCGTTTTGGGGAACTGGAGTTCTGGGGCAGGCCGCCTCTGTGGGCCCAGCCGGAGTCCCAAAAGCTGATTCATGTGCATATAGCGGCCCAGAGGCTGGGGGAGAACAGGAAGCCTGATATCGCAATCTTGGGACATTTGAAGCCTGTGCTCAGAGGCTTGCTGCTGGAGCTGGAGCGGCTGGGACCTCCTAGACCCCAACAGGAACGTATGGCGGCAATAAGGCAGACCATCCAGGCCTGGGAAAAAGACCTGAAAGCACGTTACTTCCAGGACAAGGTTCCCTTGATCCCGGGCAGGGTCATCCAGGAGGTGCGCTCTTTTTTCCCAAGGGAGGCAATCATGGTGATGGATGGTGGGAACACATGTCTTTGGTGCGTGCATCTCCACCCTGTGTTGGAGCCCAGAACCTTCCTCTGGACCTCTGAGTTCGGGCACCTGGGAACAGGGCTCCCATACGCCATAGGGGCAAAGTTAGCCCAGCCTCAAAAAACGGTTTACCTGATATCCGGAGACAGCGCCTTTGGCTTCAACCTGCAGGAACTGGAGACCGCAAAAAGAGTTGGCGCCTCCATAGTGGCTGTGGTCATGGTGGACGGAGCCTGGGGGATGGAAAAGGCATCCCAAAGAAGGGTGTTCGGAAACGACTCTTTTCTCAACTGTGACCATGAGCCCCTTCGTTATGATCTAGTGGCCCAGGCCATGGGCTGTTTTGGAGCATATGTGAGGGAGCCGGGAGAGATAAGGCCGGCACTGGAGGCTGCGGTGGCCAGCGCGCTGCCGGCGGTGCTCCACGTGGAGGTGGATCCTGCGGCCAATGTTGATCCACCAGGAATGGAGCTTTGGGTTGGAAGCCATGCCGGCTGAGAAGGATTCCCCAGGATGAGCCCAGAGTCTCATCGTAAAGCCAGAAGGGAGGGATCGTGAGCCAGGACAGCGAGATCCGTGCGGCCGAGAGCAAAGAGAGGCTCTACAGGCTCGAGGGTGGCAGAGCCCTTTATCTTCTGATCCTTCTTTGCCTCACTTACCTCTTTGATTACGCGGACAGGATGGTGGTGGGTTCCCTGATCCCCTTCATCAAGAGGGATTGGGGCCTTTCGGACCAGGAGCTGGGCTCCTTGACGAGCGTGATCTACGTGACCATAGCTCTTTTTGTTCTTCCACTCTCCTTGGTTGTTGACCGCTGGAGCCGAAGGAAGATGATTTCCATCATGGTCTTCTTTTGGAGCATGGCCACACTGGCCTGCGCCTTTGCCCGCAACTACGGGGAGCTCATCTGGGCCAGGGCCATGGTGGGACTGGGAGAGGCAGGTTATGCTCCTGCGGGAACGGCCGTATTGGCTGCTGCATACCCGGTGCAGGTCAGGGCCAGGACCATGGGAATCTGGAATGCCTTCATACCCCTTGGAGCTGCCGTGGGCTTCCTGGTTGGAGGCTACATTGGCCAGAACTGGGGGTGGCGACACGCCTTCGGGCTGGTGGCCCTGCCAGGACTAGTCCTGGCAGTCTTGTTTTGGTTCACCAAGGACTACAGGACAGTGGCACTCGCCGAACAGGAGATGGGAGCTAAGCCCGTTGCCGTGGCAGGACTCTGGCCTTCTGTCAAGGAGCTGGTGGCAATTCCCACCCTCTGGTTCGTGTACCTGGCCTTTGCCATGAACACTGCCATAACCACCTGCATGATGACCTGGCTGCCATCCTACTTTCACAGGTTCCACAACATGAGTGAACAGAAGGCAGGCACCATGGCAGCAGGGCTTGCGCTGCTGGTGTTGGTGGGAGCCCCACTGGGAGGGTTTCTGGCAGACAGGTGGAGAAAGACCAGGCTGGATGCCAGGATGGTATTTTCGGGGATCACCTCACTGGTCTCGGCGATTCTCCTGGCTCTGGCCTTTATACTGCCTAACACACCGGCTTTTGCCCCTCTTCTTGTGGCCTTCGGGATCTTGACGGTTTGTTACGTGGCCCCTTCTGCGGCCGTGACACAGGACGTGGTGCACCCGGGATTGAGGGCCCTTTCATACGGGCTGTGCGTCATTTGCCAGCACCTCCTGGGTGGAGCATGGTCGCCCATGCTCATAGGAAGGGTTTCGGATGAGATTGGTCTTGACAAAGCTTTGCTGGTCATACCCTTGTTTGGCCTTGTGGCATCTGCTCTTCTGCTTGTGGGATCCAAGGGCTATGTGAGGGACCTCCATCGGGTAAAGAGCGTAGAGCTTCTGGAGGAATGAATCTGATGCAACCCAAGCTCTGGGATGTGGTAGTGGTGGGAGGGGGGATAGTGGGCGTATCTACGGCCATGGCCCTCCTTGGTGGTCAAAACTTGAGCCTTCTGCTCATGGAGGCAGAGGATGGCTTGGCAGCCCATCAGACAGGACACAACAGCGGTGTTATCCACTCAGGGCTTTATTACAGACCAGGCTCTCTAAAGGCGCTCAATTGCACAAGGGGAAGAGAGGCCATGTACCGCTTCTGCCAAGAGCAAGGGATTCCCTACGAGCGCTGTGGAAAGCTGGTTGTGGCAGTGGAGCCAAGGGAGATCCCTCGCCTGGAGGAACTGGAGAGAAGGGGTAAAGCCAATGGGCTGGTGGACCTAAAGAGAATAGGGCCAGAGCAAATCCGGGAATATGAACCCCATGCAAGTGGAATGGCCGCCTTGTGGGTGGGGGAAACAGGAATAGTGGATTTCTCGCAGGTCACCAAGCGATTCGCTTCCGTGGTGCAGGAGCTAGGTGGTGAGATAAGAACCTCCACACGGCTCCTGGGGGTGAGAAAGAGCGGCTCCCTTATGATTTTGGAGACAACAAAGGGGGAGGTCCATTGCAAGGGGCTTGTCAACTGCGCGGGGTTGCAGTCGGATCGCATAGCCAGGATGTGCGGCTTGCGCCCAGGGCTTCGCATAGTGCCCTTCAGGGGGGAGTACTATGAGATATGCCCAGAAAAGAAAGATCTCCTCAGAGGGCTCATCTACCCGGTTCCAGATCCCAGGTTCCCCTTTCTGGGAGTGCACTTCACCCGCACGATCCACGGAGTCAGGGAGGCTGGGCCCAATGCTGTCTTGGCCCTCAAGAGAGAGGGATACACCAAGACTTCCATAAGTATCAGGGATGCAGCTGAAAGCCTGATGTACATGGGCTTTTGGAGGTTGGCCTTGCGTTACTGGAAGACCGGCTTGGGTGAGATGTACAGGTCCTTTTGCAAGGCCGGCTTTGTCAAAGCACTCCAGAGGCTCATGCCCGAGATAAGATCTGAAGATCTAAGAGCCGGGGGCTCTGGGGTAAGGGCCCAGGCTTTGAGTCCAGAGGGCAATCTCTTGGATGATTTCTTCATCCAAGAGGCCCCTGGGATGATCCATGTGCTCAATGCGCCATCCCCTGCAGCCACGGCCTCCATAAGCATAGGCCAGAGCATTGCTTCCAGGGTGGGTCGGGTCTTGGGTCTTGAATGATCCTGAGGCTGTGGGCACTCAGGAAGGCTTTACCACCGCCATGTGGATGCACCCCACAAGACAGCCCCCTGATCTTAGCGGCGAGAAGCTTATGAGCAGCCTTCTTCCGAATCTTTCTATTTCCCAGTGAAAAGGCTCCTGCCTGCCTTCTCGGAAGGAGACCATCATTTCCTGGATCCTTTGGATGGTATCTTGTTTTTTGTGACAATGCGTCACTTCCTGGCCGATATATTCGGGCTTTCGGTCCAGAATGCGGGCCGCCTCCCTGTTGTAGTATCTTATTTTTCCATCCAGATCCAGCACTGTTATGCCTGCACAGATCTGCTCCAGAAGTTCCAGTTGGGTTTGCTCCAACTCCCAATTCTTCGAGGCTCTCATGGACGACTCTCCCCAGAATATCATTGGTCAAGGACCCTGGCCCAAAGGATCAGGCCCAGGGGTTGCTCTCATGGCATGAAGGCCCCCCCGTTTACATCCAGGGTGATTCCAGTGACAAAAGGGGAGTCCAGGAAAAACTCGAAAGCCCTTACCACATCCTCCACAAGCCCCAGGCGTGGCACCACAACCTTCTGGAGCAGGGCCTTTTTCTGCTGGTGGCTCCAGGAGGTGAAGATGCCTGCGTCTTCTATGAAGGCCGGGGCAATGGCATTTACGGTGATTCCTCTGGGGCCCAGCTCTTTGGCCAGGTACTTGGTAAAGCCAAGCAATGCTGCCTTGGAGGCAGCGTAGTGGGCTCCCACCACTCCCCCGCCCCTGGCGGCTATGGAGGAGATGTTTACTATGCGGCCGAATCCCATGGCTTCCATGTCCCCCACAACCCCTGATGTCCAGTAAAAGGCTCCTGAGAGATTGGTGCGCAAAGTCATCTCCCATTCCTCCAGGCCTATGTCACCAAAGCTCCTTGGAGTCATGACTCCGGCATTGTTCACAAGCACCGAAACCTTGCCCAGCTCATCCCTGACTCTGTTGCAATGGCTTCTCACAACATCTGGGTCTCCCACATCCCCCTGAAGGAGAAGGGCCTTTCTGCCGGACTCAAGGAAGGGCTCTAATCTCTCCATGGCCTTGCGGGCCCAAACATGGTCCTTGTGGTATGTAAGGGCCACTGAAGCTCCTCGCCGGGCCAAAGCTTCAGCTATACCAAGCCCGATTCCTCTGGTACCTCCTGTTACCACAGCCACCATCTCATCCATGTCCCCCAACACCGCCTTCCCCTCTTGTATTTGCCCGCATGACACCATGGATCCAGGATATGGAAAAGAGTGCTTTTACTCAATACCCACAAACCCACTTGGAGCCCTGCTCCTGGCTCCAAGGAGCAACTCTCTTGGATGAAGTGGGAGCCAAAGGGCTCAGGTGGCTTTAATCACAGATGGAAAAGTGGAAAAATGTCCCCCTGGGTGCAAGGGTTGTGTGGTGCAAATCCTGCAGTGGGAGGTACAAATGGAGCTCAAGGAAGTAGTTGGTTCTCAAAGGCAGTGGATATTTGATGTGAGAAGGGCCCTCCACAAGATCCCCGAGGTGGCTTTCTGCGAAGAGAAGACCTCTGGTTTTGTGGCTGGATGCCTCAGGGAATTGGGCTTGGAGGTAAGAACAGGTGTGGCTCGCTGGGGGGGGTCGTGGGGCTTCTTAGGGGCGCCAGGCCTGGCCCCACGGTCATGCTGAGGGCGGACATGGATGCTCTGCCCATTGAAGAGGAAACGGGCTTGGAGTTTGCCTCCCTTAATCCGGGGGTGATGCATGCCTGCGGTCATGATGGGAACATGGCCATGGCCTTGGGTGCAGCCAAGGTCCTGTCCTCATTTACAGATGGCCTCCAGGGCAATGTGAAATTTGTATTCCAGCCTGCAGAGGAGGGCGCCAGCGGGGCAAAGCCCATGATCCAGGAGGGGGTGATGGAGAACCCCAAGGTGCAATGGGCCCTGGGATGCCATCTTTGGCCCGGCCTGCCCCAGGGGAGTGTGGGGGTCAAGGCAGGCCCTCTCATGGCAGCCATGGACAGGTTCGATATAAGGATCCTGGGCCGCGGTGGACACGGAGCCATGCCTCATCTTTGCGTTGACGCCCTGGAGGTGGGCTCTCAGGTGGTGGGGGCTCTCCAGCGCATAGTGAGCCGGCAGATGAACCCCATGTGTCCTGCAGTGGTCACAGTGGGTACGTTCCACGCAGGGACAGCCTTCAACATAATCCCTGAGGTGGCAGAGCTAAGCGGCACTACCCGGACCTTTGATAGTGGGGTTTGGGAGAGCTGGCCAGAAAGGATGGAGAGGGTAGTGGATGGGGTTTGCCGGGCCATGGGGGCCCATTACGAGTTCAGGTACTCCAAGGGATGCCCGCCCCTTGTCAATGATCAGGAAGTGGCAAAGCTGATTGCTGAGGTTGCGGCCCAGGTGGTGGGAAAACAGAGGGTGTTGGAGCCAGAGCCTACCACAACGGGCGAGGACATGTCCTGGTACCTGGAAAAGGTTCCTGGCTGCTATTTCTTCCTGGGGATCGGCCAAGAGGGTTGCGCCCCGCTTCATAACCCCAGGTTCCAGTTCCAGGAGGATGTCATGCTGACTGGAGTGGAGATCCTCTGCAGGGGGGCATTGGAGCTGCTGGCACGTAGCCCTAAGGCCTAGGAGGCCGTTTTTTCTGAAAAAACTCATAGCACTAATTTCGGCCCTGCAAATCAGGCCCCTCCCACATCATGCATGGACTTGACCTGGAGAGGATGCGGTCCTAAACTTCGGATCCCGATGGTGAGTTGGCTTTGAGCCCACCAGTGATATTAGAAGACTTGCCCACCAGATGGCAGAATGGATCAGAAAGGAGGAGAGGAAGAACTATGGCGAGTAGGAAGGTAGCTTTGGCTTTGGCCGCCATGGCAGGGGCCGCTCTTTTGGCAGGGAAGATGGAAATTGCTATGGCTCAGCCGCCCCAAGAGCTTCTTGGCAAATGGGGATACATAGTTTTGGGAAAAGGCGGCAAAGGTTCCTGGTTTGGTTACAAGACAGAGGCCGGGACCATGAACTTCAATGAAAATTACACCATAGTTAACAATTACAAGGAAAGTGCAGATAGGTGCCCAGATGAGAATTACTGTATGAAGAGTGCTCACGAGACCCTAAGCTACTCTGTGGGAGAAAGTGGAGTGATCGTTATTGGGGAGACGGTCAAGTGCTTTCTTAGCGAGAGCAAGACCGTAATTCTTTGCGACGGCACAACCGGGATGGAAAGAAGTGGTGAGAAGTTCTTCATAGCCGGGCTGAAGTTGGATACACAGACTCAATATGAAGACTCTGCCCTCCTGGGTGAATATTTCACTGCATATTATGAGAAGGACTTGCTTGGCGAGGATAGGGGAAAGAATCGCCTCGGCTCTGTGATCGGGACAATCGAGTCCTCAGAAGATGGTCTTGAGATCACATCTGCCTCTGGATGGGAAAATGATGAGAAAGGAGGGGATAAGATCCATAGGGTGAATTTTGGTCCAATACCCCTTCAATTTAGTCCTGACGGATCTTTCCAGTTGGGTGGATTCGCAACCGGGTACCTGGGCATTCAAAGGAACATGGCTGTGGTATCAAATCCTTCCCAATTTTACCCCGACTTGGGGGATGATTTTGCGGTGCACGTGCTGCTAAGAAGGAATGACAGGGATTATTCGCAACAGGATCTTTCGGGAAGATGGGCATTTGTAGGCTTTGGGGACAAGGCCGCGCAAACTTACAGGGCAGAAATTGGGATCATAAACTGTGACTCTAATGGCTCGTGCGTTTTTTCCAGTAAGGTTACACCTGTAAACGGGACCTCCAAGTTCCACGTGGCAACAAGAACCATCACCGTCTCCTCAACAGGTGAGCTAAACGGCTTCCACCTAAGCACAAACAAGCCTCATATCTCAGGAGCCATAGGAGACAATGGCAACACCATGATCCTTCTCATGAATGAGGATAGCCAAAGCATAAACGACAGGCTCCTGGCAGTGGCGGTCAGGTACCCGGATGGCAACCTGCCTGGCTTTTCAGATCTGGAGTTGAAGGAGGTTTTAGCCCCTGATACCGCCAGCCCAGGAGAGAAGATCACGATCTCTTACACCGTAGAGAACAAGGGTGAAGAAGCGGCAACCAAAAGCGCCAGGGTTTCTTTCAGGCTAGTAAAGCAGGATGGATCAGAGGATATGGTGCTGGGGACTCAAAGAGTTCCCAAGCTGGATCATGGTGAGCTCTTCAATGGTTCCAAGAACCTCAGGCTAAAAAAGACCCTCACCCCGGGGAACTATTCTCTGAGGGTCTCGCTGGACCCAACAAATGCCATTTTTGAGAGCAGAGAGGACAACAATGAAAAGATCCTCGAGATCTCCATTACATCCGGATCCTAAGGCATGGCTCCTGGCTGTGGGGGGCTGGGTCTGCTCCAAGCAGTAGATTTGTCATTTTTACCATAGGCATTCTCTTAGGCCTTTCCAGGCTTGGGGATCTGGCCGGTTTTTCTTGGACTGGCATTTAGAAGGTTTCGAGGGCAGAGGGCAGATTTTTCTTTAAGATGCGGGGGATCTCAGAGATGCTTTGTCAAAGGTGCCAAAAACAGGTTGATGAGTCCGATTTGCGCTGTCACGCAGGCAAAAGCTTGTGCGAGGATTGCTATATGGATGCCCTCAGCCCTCCTCGCACCTGTGACCCTTGGGCCACTTACACTGCACGGCGCCTCAAGGATCAGGCCGTAAGCCCTGCCGGGCAGAAGATATTGGAACGCATCGGCCGGGAGCCAAGGCCCAGCTTTGAAGAGCTCCTGGAGGTGACGGGTCTTGACCCAGGGGATCTGGAAAGGGAGATCGCAGCCCTTCGTCACGCAGAACTTCTAAGGGCAGTGATGCTGCCAGGAGGTAAGAAGGGCTTTGCCCCCTTTGATCAATGAAGGGCAGGTGCCTTCAAGTGCTTAAGAAGGGTCTGGTCATAGGGGACCCGGCCAAGGCAATGGACATGGGGGTGATCCAGCACGGCTTTGAGGAAGGGTTTTTCTGGAAACCTGGGGGAGTTGAGGTTTGCTTGACACTTGCTATGGTGGATTCGTATACTTAGCCAATCTTCTCGGTGACCCAACCCCAAGCCACGGGTCCCAGGAAATGCCGCTTCACAATCAGTTCTACAAGGAGGAATTTAAAGCATGAAGAGACTCGCCTGTCTGTTCTTTGTGGCGGCCTTGGCCCTTGTCACCACCCAAGAGGCCTGGGCCAAGGTGGTCATCAAGCTGGCCAATGCAGGGCCTGCAAACCCTGATAACCGCACGGTCAAGGCTGTTGAGATCTTCAAGGCCATGGTGGAAACAGGCACCAAAGGTGAGGTGGAAGTGCAGGCCTACCACGCCTCTGCCCTGGGCAATGAAAGAGAAGCCCTGGAAGGGGTGAAGATGGGCACCATTCAGATGGGAACCCTCTCCTCTGGTCCTGTGGCAGGCTTCTTCCAGCCGGTCATGGTCTTTGGGATTCCTTATCTTTTCTCCAGTGCTCCTGCGGCATGGCAGGCTTACAACGGGGAGTTCGGGCAGGAATTCTCCCAGGCATTTCTGAAGGCTACAGGGGTGCGCATCCTGGGGATAACCGAGAATGGCTACAGGCACTTCACCAACAATGTCAGGGAGATCAAGTCCCCTGCGGATATGAAGGGCCTCAAGGTCCGCACCATGGAGAACCCGGTGCACATGGAAATGGTCAAGAGCATGGGCGGATCTCCTACTCCCATTGCCTTTGGGGAGCTCTACACCGCACTTCAGCAGAAGGTGGTGGATGCCATGGAGTGCCCCATAGTGCTTATCCACGACATGAAGTTTTACGAGGTCCAGAAGTACCTGGTTCTGGATGGACATCTCTATGATCCTCTTTTCATCTTCATAAATGAGGAGTTCTATCAGAAGAAGCTTACCCCAGAGCAGCAGAAGGTGGTGGCCGAGGCCGCCAAGGTGCTGGCAGCTGCTCACAATGGATTCTCCCAGGAAGCCAACATCCAAGGGCTTCAGAAGCTCAAGGACAAGGGCATGGTGGTTTATCAACCCACCAAGGAGGAGATGGCCAAGTTCAGAGATGTGGCTCAACCGGCTACCTTAGGTTACCTGAAGGAGAAGGTAGGAGAGCAGTGGGTCCAAAAGGCCCTTGATGCTGCCAAAAAGGGTGAGCAGGCAGTGGGGGACAAGGCCGATCAGATAGTGCAGGAGCACGTCAAGATGGCCAACCAGAAGTACGGCGAGTGGGTAAAGAAGAAGTAATTGCCTGGTTCCAGCTTGAGCTGAGTCATTAGGGCTTTCATGAGGCGGGAAAAGCTGTATCCCGCCTTTTCTCCATACAGGGACCCCGCATGAGGGAAATAGCAAAAGCCATGGCACGGATCTGTGAAGGGTTCAGAAGAGTATCCATAGCGGCCTTGGTGGTCATCGGAGCCGTTATGTCAGTCATAGTGCTTCTTCAGATCATATTTCGTTTCTTGATCCATGTGCCCTTTCCCTGGTCAGAGGAACTGGCCCGTTATCTCATGATCTGGATGGGCATGTTGGGTGCCTTTGTGGCCCTCAGAGAAGGCAGACACATAGGGGTGAGCCTCTTTGTGGACAGGCTGCCTCCTGCTTGGGCCGCAAGGGTGATGCTGCTGGTACAGGTGGCCACCATAGTCTTTCTGGGTATAGTGGCCAAGCAGGGATTCTCCTTGGCCCTGTTCAATGCGAGTCAGCTTTCCCCGGCCATGCAAATTCCCATGATCTTCCCTTATATGGCGGTACCGGTGGGTGCAAGCCTCATGATACTGGAGCTGGTGGCCAGCGTGTTGGGAGAGCTTTTCCAGGTACAGCAACTCAAGACAAGGCGGCTGACCGCTGCCACTTTGGATGGATGATCAAGAAGATGGTGCAAGTTGCCGCAAGTTTGAGAAAGTCAGTGGCCTTCACCGGGGTCCTTGCGGGAAAAGAGAGCCTGGGTCCTGAAACAGCCACAGGCTTCATGTAGAGGTGCAAAGATGCTCCTGCTCATGGCAGTGGCTTTCACCATCACCCTTGTCATGGGATTTCCCATCGCCTTTTGCCTGGGCATTACCTCCCTGGCCGTGCTCTTGGCTTCGGATGTTCCCCTCAATCTGATGGCTCAGCGCATCTTCACCGGTATGGATTCATTTCCACTGATGGCAGTGCCTTTTTTTGTGCTGGCCGGAGAGATGATGAACGTGGGGGGCACCACCCAGAGGCTGATCTCCCTGGCCCATGTCTTGGTGGGAAAGATAAGAGGTGGACTGGCCCACACCACTGTGGTATCCGCCATGTTCTTGAGCGGCATCTCGGGATCTGCTGTGGCAGATGCATCTGCTCTTGGTTCGGTGCTCATCCCGGGCATGGTGCAAAGAGGATATGGTAGGGGTTTTTCTGCTGCCATCACTGCCTCGGCTGCGGTGATGGGGCCTACAATCCCGCCTTCCATTCTCATGGTCATCCTGGGGGTCACAACAGGCATCTCCATAGGGGCTCTTTTTGCTGCGGGCATGATCCCTGGTATTCTGCAGGGTCTGGCCATGATGGGCATGGCCTATTACTTTGCAGTAAAGCACAAGTACCCCAGGGACGAGGAGCCTCTGTCTTTGGGACGGATCTGGAGGGAGTTGCTGGGTGCAGGTCCGGCCCTCTTGGCTCCTGTGATCATAATAGGGGGCATACTGGCAGGGGCCTTCACGCCCACGGAGGCGGCAGTTGTGGCAGTATTCTATGCCCTGATCCTGGGGCTTTGGGTGTACAGGGAGCTCAAGTGGAAGGACCTGGTCAAGATCCTGGTCAACACAGGGATCACCACCTCGGTGCTTCTGCTCATCATCGGGATGGCCAATATCTTCGCATGGGTGCTCACTGCCGAGCAGGTTCCCCAAAAGATTGCCGCTGCCTTGCTAGGGATCACCAAGGATCCTTATCTGATCCTTTTGATGATCAATGTGGTGCTTTTGCTGGTGGGGATGTTCATGGAGGCCGGGGCGGCCATCGTCATTCTCTCGCCTACCTTGCTGGCCGTGGCCCAGGCCGTGGGCATCCATCCTCTGCATTTTGGTTTTGTGATGATCTTGAACCTCTCCATTGGGCTCATAACTCCTCCTGTGGGGGTCCTGCTTTTTGTGGTGTGCGGCATAACAGGATACCCTTTCGGCCTGGTCACCAGGTGGGCCATGCCCTTTCTGGGAGCCAATCTGGTAACTCTGGCCCTGGTTACATATGTGCCTGCCCTGATCATGTGGGTACCCAAATTGTTCGGTTATGTGTGAGGTTGTGGCTTGGGGCTTGCAAGGGGTTAAAGGGGGTTTTTCCTGATGGCAGAACAGCAAAGATGGGTTGCCAGGGCTGTCAAAGAGCTGATGCCATCCAAGATAAGGGAAATGAGCCTTCGGGCCTCTGGTCTGAAAGGTGTGATTTCTCTGGGCATAGGGGAGCCGGACTTTCCCACCTCCCAGGAGGTGTGCCGACGGGCCTTGGAAGATGCCCTGGCCGGAGCCACCCATTATGCGCCCTCCCAGGGAGACCCAGAGCTTCTGGCTGCTCTTAGGGATTATATCCAGGAGCGCTATGGGATTTCTTTACAGGAGGAGAACTTGCTCATCACCTCCGGGGGGATGGGCGCCCTTACGGGTTTTTTCAGGACCGTTTTGAACCCTGGAGATGAGGTGCTGGTTCCGGAACCTCACTTCCCGGAATACCGGGCACACATAGAGCTGGCTGGGGGGAAGCTGGTGCATGTGCCCACCCGCCTGGAAGACGACTACGTGCCCCAGCCTGAGCAGGTGGAAAAGGCCCTGGGCTCCAAGAGCAAGGTGTTGCTCATCAACTCGCCCAACAACCCCACGGGCTCGGTCATCCCGGCTGGGGTCATGGACAGGCTGGCCTCTTTGGCCAAGGAGGCGGATCTGCTTGTTGTGTGTGACGAGGTGTACGACAGGCTTGTGTTCGACGGGCATGCCCACCAGTCCATGGTCACTCGGCCTGGAATGAGTGAACGCACGGTGGTCATAGGGTCTTTTTCCAAGGCCTTTGCCATGACAGGGTGGCGCCTCGGCTATGCATTCGGACCCGCTGAACTCATCAGGGAGATGACCAAGGTGGTGACCTACTACACCTCCTGCGCCTCTTCTGTTTCCCAGAGGGCTGGTCTGGCAGCCTTGAGATCCGGCCAGGCCCTGGTGGAGGGCATGGTGGCCGAATTCCAGAAAAGAAGAGATCTGGTGTACGAGAGTCTCTGCCAGATCCCAGGGATTAGAGTTTCAAGACCTGCCGGAGCCTTTTATATCTTTCCCAACCTGGAATCCATCACCCAGGACACAGAGGAATTCGCCATACGCCTCCTTGAGCAGGAAAGGGTTGTGGTGGTGCCTGGGGAGCCTTTTGGACCCTCTGGGAGGTCCTGCGTTAGGATGGCCTTTACGGTGGGGATGGAGGATCTTGGGGAAGCCATGAAAAGATTCAAGAGGTTTGCCTTGAGTTTTTCCTGAAAAGGCCTGAGCGTCCAGATCCATAGAAGGCCATTGCCGGGACTCTCTGGCTTGCATTATTGGGTATGGGCAGATAACACAGACCAACTTCACGATAGGTTTGGACCAACTCTTTTATGCTTCGCAGCCACCTTGATTCTCTCTATGGGGTCCTTGCCCGGTCCAGATCTGAAAATAAATGAATCCAGCAAGGCTTTGGGGGCTCGCCCCCAACCCGACCTGTGTTGGAGAATAATTCAGGCCAGAGGTATTGCGACATACCCTACCAGTTTTATAAAATGGTAAAAAACTCAGGGAGGAATATCAGATGCGACTTTCTACCCGCGGCAGATATGGTGCAAGGTTCATGTTGGATCTAGCCATTCATCAAGGCCAGGGGCCGGTTCTTCTAAAGGATTTGGCACAGCGGCAAAACCTCTCTGTAAAGTATCTGGAGCAGCTTGTGGGCCCTCTTCGCAAGGCCGGCCTGGTCAAGAGCAAAAGAGGTGTCAAGGGGGGATTCCAGCTATCTAGAGCTCCTGAGGAGATAAAAATGCTGGAAATAGTGGAGGCCGTGGAGGGCTCCTTGAGCCTGGTGGAATGCGTGGCCCATCCCAGGGGGTGTCCCAGGTCCGAAGAGTGTGCCACCAAGGAAGTCTGGGGAAAGGCTGCAGATGCGGTCAGAGAAGTACTGGCTGGAATCACCCTGGCAGACATGATAGGCCTTCATTCCTCAAAAAAGAAAAGGAGGACATCCCCCCATGCGCATCCATGAAAGCATCGCCCAGACCATAGGTCAAACACCCCTCGTGCGGCTTCGAAGGGTGGCCCGAGATCTTCATGCACAGGTAGTGGCCAAGCTAGAGTCCTTTAATCCTTGTCACAGCGTAAAGGACAGGATAGGGGTCAGCATGATAGAGGCAGCGGAGAAGGCCGGTAAGCTGGGGCCTGAAACAATCGTGCTTGAGCCCACAAGTGGCAACACCGGTATTGCCTTGGCCATGGCTTGTGCGGCCAAGGGCTATCCATTGGTTCTGACCATGCCCGATTCCATGAGCGTGGAGCGCAGGATTCTGCTTAGGGCTTTGGGGGCCAAACTGGTCCTGACACCTGCTGCCGAAGGCATGAGAGGGGCGGTGCGGAAGGCCGAGGAGATGGCCGCAGAGGATCCCCGGTACTTCATCCCGCAGCAGTTTCAAAATCCGGCCAATCCTGAGATTCACAGAAGAACCACGGCCGAGGAGATATGGCAGGACACAGAAGGGCGGGTGGATGTGTTGGTCTCAGGGGTAGGCACAGGCGGGACCATAACCGGTGTTTCGGAGGTGATCAAGGCCAGAAAACCACAGTTTCGGGCTGTGGCCGTGGAGCCTGAGGAATCCCCGGTTCTCTCAGGCGGGAAGCCGGGCCCGCACAAGATACAAGGCATAGGGGCAGGGTTTGTGCCGGAGGTCCTGAACCTTTCGGTGGTGGACGAGATCATTCGGGTGAAGAGCGAAGACGCTGGGAAGATGGCCAAGCGGCTGGCCAGGGAAGAGGGGATTCTGGCTGGCATCTCCAGCGGAGCCGCGGCCTGGGCTGCCTTGGAGGTGGCTCGCAGGCCCGAGTCCAAAGGCAAGCTGATAGTGGTGGTGCTGCCTGATACAGGCGAGAGGTACTTGAGCACCTGGCTTTTTGAGGAGGAAAGAAAAGGGGATTGACTTGTGGGCTATGCCCATCGCCCGATTGCGAGAAGAGTTTGACACCAGGATGAGGCCCAACTAAAATGGTCAGATATTCGGGTTCCCCTGGAACCTGACAGCTTCCAGGAAAGAGAGGTGATGGCAATGGGATGGATCATGCGCAGCCCCGTACAGGGGCACCCACGGTCTTTGCCCTCGAGGAGGGCAAAAATTTCAAGGCCGGGGGACATGCGCGGTCCCATCGGCCCAGATCCTAATATGCCTGGAGGCAAAGATGGGAAAGACCATTGAAGAGATAAACGAGAGGATTCGAAGCGGCAAGGCCGTGGTGGTCACGGCCGAGGAGATCATAGATCTGGCCAAGCAAAAGGGGGCCAAGCAGACTGCCCGGGAAGTGGATGTGGTCACCACCGGCACCTTTGCCCCCATGTGTTCTTCAGGGGCCTATTTCAACATAGGGCATACAAAGCCGAGGATAAAACTGGGAGGAGGTCAGGTAACCCTAAACGGGATTCCCGCGTACACGGGTTTCGCAGCTGTTGACATCCTGGTGGGTGCCACGGCCATCCCCGATGATGACCCAAGAAATCAGGTGTACCCGGGTGAATTTCGCTACGGTGGCGGACACCTTATTCAAGATCTCCTGGCAGGCAAGGCCGTCAGGCTGGAGGCCAGGGCCTATGGCACGGACTGCTATCCCAAGAAAAAACTCCAGATAATGATTCGTCTGGAGGACATGAACGAGGCTGTTCTTTTCAACCCCAGGAACTGCTATCAAAATTACAACGTTGCCGTTAACCTTTCAGACAGGGTCATCTACACTTACATGGGCACATTGAGGCCCCAGTGCGGCAATGCCAATTACTGCAGCGCAGGACAGCTTTCGCCCTTACTCAATGATCCCTTGTACAGGACCATAGGCCTGGGCACCCGTATCTTCCTGGGTGGAGGCATAGGCTATGTGGCCTGGCACGGCACCCAGCACAACCCAGGGGTTCCACGCACCGAAAAGGGAGTTCCCAAGGTGGGAGCGGGCACCTTGGCCGTGATAGGGGATCTGAAACAGATGAGCGCAGATTGGATAAGAGGGGTCTCCTTCATAGGGTACGGGGCCAGCATGGCTGTGGGCATAGGGATTCCCATTCCAATACTGGATGAGGAGGTATTGGAGCACACCCTGGTTACGGATCAGGACATATATGCCCCTGTGGTGGACTACAGCCAAAATTATCCCAACAGGGGCTCTGAGGTCCTGGATTGGGTCACATATGCCCAGCTAAGGAGCGGGAAAATCCATTTGAACGGCAAGGAGATCCCTACAGCCAGCCTCTCCAGCTACGCCCGGGCCAGGAGCATAGCCCAGACCTTGAAGAGTTGGATTCAGGCTGGTTCCTTTCTTCTCACAGAGCCCGTAGCTCCCATCCCCGGGCCTGAAAGCGGGTACCAGTTCAAGCCCTGCAAGGAAAAACCGGTGGCCTAAGCACTTACCATCCAATGTGCGGCCGGGAGGGGAAAGTGGCTCCCGGCCGCTTTCTTATTTCTGGCACGTCTTGTGCTTAGAAATGGCCTGTGGAAACACTTTGGCCAGTAAAACCAGGGTACCGTGTTACAAATTTGTACACTGGCCTGGTTCCATGAGCGCTTCGTGTAACCCATGAGGTTTGGACAAGGGAGGTGAGCCAATGAAGGTGGGCAGAATGATTCGTTTGGTATCGTTGAGCCTGGGTTGCGCACTTGTCCTGGCAGGTTGTGCAGGCTTGAGTCGTACCGAGCAAAGAGTACTGAGCGGAGGTGCCATAGGAGCAGGGCTGGGCACAGCAGGGGCAATAGTTCTGGGAGGCCCCCTCATCGTGGGAGCCGCTGTGGGAGCAGGGGCAGGGGCTGTGGGCGGATATGTGGTGGAGGAGCTTAGGTTGTTCTGATATTGCCCAGATCCCATTGCCAAGAGGTATAGGTTCTGTTACGGGAGGGGTTGAATCCCTCCCGTTGGAATCTGAACCCCGCACCATGGTCTTCCCCATCAGATCCTTCTTCTCCCCGAGCTTGAAAAAAGGTCAATGCACCTGGGAAGGGCCGGGGCGTAACCCCTGATCAAGCCGCTCATAGAAAGTAATCCAGGTTGATCATGCACATGGTGGGTTGGTTGTCCAGGGATTGACCTGAGAGCCTTTCCATAATACCTTTCTTGCCCTGAGGGAGCCTTGTGCCCTGCTGGTTTTCCACTAGAACCTGACCAGGATCATTCTGGCGTAAGCAGGTGGCTCTGTGATGGAAGGCTATGAAATCCAGAGCTCCTTGAATTGAGTTCATTGAAGCTCTTCCCCATAAAGTGGGGAGAAAAAGAGAGTCTTTTCCAACAAAGGCATATGA
This sequence comes from bacterium, assembly GCA_037481695.1. NCBI lineage: Bacteria > bacterium. The sequence goes on from JBBFLE010000010.1 coordinate 65,542, forward strand.
TGGACCCGCACTGGCCGTGAAGGTCAATGATGTGGGTCGGGGAGGCCGCAAGATGATTATGGACCCGTGGAGGCCTTTTCTAGAGGTCATGAGAGATCCTCTGCAATGGGCCAGATCGTGGAAGCACATGACAGGGGGAAAGGTCATAGGTCACCTGCTCCCAGATGTGCCAGAGGAGATGATCCATGCTGCCGGGGCCCTCCCACTGGCCTTGGAGGGAGCAGCGGTTTCTGTTTCCCAGGCCCAGGCCAGTTTGCCGGCCTATACCTGTTCACACGCCATGGGGCTCATGGAGATGGGTCTTACCGGGCAACTGGACTTCTTGGACGGGCTCGTGATTCCCTACGTATGCGACACAACCCGCAACCTCTATCATACCTGGAGCCACAGGTTTCCAGAGACCAGACACGAATTCCTCAGGCTTCCCAAGAGGCTTCGTCATCCTGGGGCAAGGGTGTACCTCAGAAATGAGTTGGAGAGGTTCGGGAGATATCTAGGCAATATCACCGGGTGCTTTCCCACTGCAGAAAGACTCAGCTCCAGCCTGGATCTTTACAGGAAAAGCCGCTCAAGGCTGGAAGAAGCCTATTCCATGCACAGGAAGAATCCCTCGGTTTGGACATGGGAAAGAGTGCACATGCTCATGGCCTCTGCCATGAAGACTCCCAGAGAGGAACATCTTTCCTGGATGCAAGAGCTGCCCTGGGAAGGGGACAAGGATGAGAAATCCCAAAGGCCTGTGCCTGTGTACGTGAGGGGCAAGATCTGGGATCCGCCAGAAATAACAAAAATGCTGGACGAGTTGGGTCTGGTGGTGGTGGGCGATGAGACTGTTTGCGGCTACAGATCCATAGCAAGTCATTATCAGGAAGGAGATCCTCTTGATTCTATTGTAAACAGGCTCATTTCCCTGCCTCTTTATCCGGGTTATCACGACGAGCCCAGGGGAGTTGTGGAGAATTTCCTGGATAGGGTTAAACAGAGCGGAGCAAGGGGTGTGATCTTCCTGAATCCCAAGTTCTGCGAGGCTGCGGGTTTCGATCTCCCGGATCTCCAAAGAGGCTTGGAAAAGGAAGAGATCCCAAGTCTGGTACTGGAGACCTCCACAAGGGGAGTCTCCCTGGCCCAGATCCAAGTCAGACTGGAGGCCTTTGGGGAGATGATAGGAGAGGATCTCCTATGAGCCGAAAGGGGCCTTGCTTGGAGAAGCTCAGGATCCAGCGATTCAAATGGGGTGAGCCACTACCGGTGTGGAGCCAGGATCGCCCTGGAGTCTCGATGAAAAACTCAGATCCACACCGGCTGCTTCACCCAGGAGGATGAGCCCATGAATCCTATTTCCAGCTTAAGGGACTTGAAACAAATAAACATAGACTATTACACAGCAGCCCACACAGCCAGGCAAAACGGGAAGTTCATAGCCTATGTGAATGCCTTTACCCCTGTGGAGCTTCTCTATGCCATGGACTTCATTCCCATATATCCTGAGAACCATGCAGTGATCCTAGGAGCCAGGAGGCTTTCCGAGGAGGTGGCCCCTGCAGCTGAGAAGCTTGGATATTCCATGGATCTTTGCTCTTACGCCCGCTGCGACCTGGGCTCCATCCTGACGGGCAAGAGCCCCACCTTTGGCCTGCCCAAGCCTGATCTTCTCCTGGTCTCCAACAGCCAGTGCTCCACCCTCACCAAGTGGTTCGAGGTGCTTTCCCGCATGTACGGGGCTCCTATGGTGCTCATAGATGTACCCCATTCGGGAAACGGGGAGAAAGATCCCCAGGCCGAGCTCTATGTCAGGGGGCAGCTAGAGGAGCTCCAAGGGATCTTGGAGCATATCACAGGTCGCAAACTGGAAGGGGATAGACTGAGGGAAAGCATCCGACTCTCCAGGCAAGCATCGGAGCTGTGGACGCGCATTTTGCTTTGCGGTTCCCAAAGACCATCTCCCATAACTGTTTTCGACCAATTCATAGCCATGGCCCCTATTGTGGCACAGAGGGGCACCCAGGTTGCGGTGCAATTCTACCAGAGGCTTCTGGAAGAACTGGAGGAAAGGGTCATAAGAGGGGTTGGGGCGCTGAGCAATGAACGCTTCAGGCTCTTCTGGGACAATCTTCCCATCTGGCCTGAGCTTAGGCGTCTTTCTGAGTTTTTGGATCAAAGGGGTGCGGCCCTTGTCACATCCCTTTACACCTGGGCCTGGGCCACCCTCTCTGTGGGAGAGGAAGACCCTTTCCAGGATTGGGCAGAACAATACCTTTATACAGCCAATCTCCACCTCCAAAGAAGAATTCAGACCTATGTGGAATATGCCAGACAGTATGAGCTGGACGGTTTTCTCTATCACTCCAATAGAAGCTGCAAGATGGTCTCTCAAGACATTCCTGAGTTGCGCCGTGCAGTGGCCGAGAAAACAGGAATCCCAGGGGTGATCCTGGAGGCGGACCACAATGACCCCAGGCTTTACTCCATCGAGAGCATCGAAAGCCAGATACAAAGCTTTCTGGAGATGTTGGATTCCAGGAAAAGAAAGGCCGGCTGAGCTTGGAGATTAACTGAGCCCAGGATCTGATGTGGCCCATTTCTCCCCTTTTTCGCCAGAGGGATCTGGGCAATTCATGCCAGAGCCCTGGCCGTTGGGGAAAGCCGGGCTCAGCCAAGGCCTGGGGATTCAAAAACACTTGCTTGTTCTGAAAGCTAGGGGCTTCTCCATGTACATCCAAAGATTTCTCAGGGAGCAGGGCTGGAAGCACAAAGGGGCCATACCAATGCTCGAGGCAGACCTCTGGGAGCTGGGAGAGAGCCTGTGGCAAATGCGGGATGAGCTGGAACTCTCCTGGGAAGCCAAGGCGGCCTGCTTGCCCCTGGGGCTTAAGCAGGCCTTGTGTCTCAAAGGCTATGTGGCCCTGGAAGAGCTTCTATACATTTACTTCACGATTCGTGACAAGCTTGGATGGGAAGCTCGCCTTGAGCTAGAAAGGCTTTTAATGGGAGTGCATGATGCGTACGTAACCAGTAGAAATCATCAGCCCTCGGGCCAGGAGGTTCTATTCCCAGGACAGTCGGAGAACCCAGCCACAGGGAGTTGCCGCCAGTGCGGAAGCTGTTGCATGGGGCCGGCTTCGGGGCCTCTTAGCAGCAGCCCGGCTGATCTGGCCCTCTGGGAGAAACTGGGCAGGGAAGACCTTCTCTATCACACCCTCAAGGGAGTCTGGAAACCTTGGGAAAAGCCCCAACCAGAGTGGGCGGCCTGCCCATTTCTGAGATTCTCAAAGCAGGGAGCTGGTGTGTGTCTGGTCCACCCGATCAAACCCCTTGTGTGCCGGGAGTTCTTTTGTGTCTAGGCAAAAGCCCCTGAATTACTTGATGTGTGCGCTTCCAGCTTAGACTGGGTTTAGCCCTCGGAGCTCAGTTTCCGAGCAAACTCCCTGAGATCCATCACCGAATGCTCTTTTCTTTCCCGGCCTGATCTGTCAAGCAAGTATGCCCTTATGCCGGCTTGGCTGGGTGCCCGGTAGTCGAATTCAGGGTGATCCCCCACATGAATGACTCTAGAGGGATCCAGCTCCAGCTGCCTGCAGACCTGCTCATAAAAGGAACTGGTTTTCTTGACTTGGCCGAACTCAGAGGTGGCTGACACCACGTGCAAGAAGGGAAAAGAATCCAGTGCGCTTTGGGAAAGCTCCTCTTCTATAAAAGGCCGGCTGGCATTGGAAAGAATGATGAAATCATAGTGGGGCATCAGCTCCTGCAAAACTTCCTTCACCTCAGGAAAGAGCCTGATCAGGTGCCGATGCTCTTCCAGACTTCGGCGCCAGGCTCCATCCAGGCCGAATCTGCGATACCAGTAGGCCAGGTCATACCACTCCAGGGATCCTTCGCCCACAAGATCATACTGTGTGTACACCCATTTCTTGGCTTGCTCCAGAGAAAGCCCTTTTTCCCGGGCCACCAAAGCAGGGACGGCCTCGCGCCAGACAGCCGTGCTGAAACCTTCTTCCACAAGGGTTCCATCCAGGTCAAAAGATATGATCTGACGGGCCATGGCTTTTCCTGTTTGAGAGATTTTTCTTAAAAAATAAGGATTCCGTCAGATTCCAAAAGCCCAGGGCAAAGATCCCTAATTTTTTAGTATAGCCCTGATCCGAATTCTTCACAAAGGCATTGGAGAGTCCCGCCACGGCATTACTCCATGGCCCTTTTTTCCCATTTTTCCCGAGCCTGCCCCAAGGCTTGCCCCTTGGGGCTAGGGCCTGGGTTCCCGCAGGATACTCCTTCGGGGCTTAAAAGAAGGCCATGAGCCCGGGTTCCATCCTGGACATGGGTTCTCAGGTTCAGATAGAATAAGACTCATTATGGAGGAATTTGCCAACCCATATGAGCAGGGACATCTTTTTGTGGCGGCCATAAGGCTTTTTGTTCACAAGAACCGAAGGCCCCCATCGGTAAAAGACGTATCCCAGATGCTGGATATTTCCACGGAGATGGGCCATTATCTTTGCAACCGCCTGGCCAAGCTGGAGGTTCTGGAGGTGGTGGAGGGGGCTTTTCAAGAAAGGATCTATCTCAAGGATCATCTCAGGCTGGAAGAGCTCCCCAGGCAGGAAAAGGCCTCCAATCTGGAGGCAGAGGTGCTCAGGTTAAAGCAGGAGAGGGAGAAGCGCCAGCAGGAGATAGAGAAGCTCCAAGCCTCTCAGGGAGACAAGAAAAAGGAGCTTTTCAGCGATCTGGAACGCCAGCTAAAAGAAGGTCTCAAGAAGAAAAAAAACCCCCTGGACGAACTCTGATGCCCCTCCTTGGAGCTTAACTTCCTGACTTGGATTGCCTTATTGCCTCTGGGCCAGGAGCTTTCATTGGGTATCCCGGCCTCTCAAGGACCGATTTAAGAGCGCCAGGCGAACGAGCCGTTTTTTTCATCCGCCGCAGCTGTTGCAAAAAATGCAACAACTGAATTGGGATCCAACTCCTCCTCTCTGAAGATGTTTCGCAACTGCCTCGAAATGAACGATTTGTGGGGCTCCGAGAGCGAGGCCATGAGGCTATCTGGTTGGGATCAAGCCAAAGGATCCCCTGCTCCAGCCGCAACGTGAAACCCGGAGCTCGTAGGGCACCAACTGGCTGCCCGGGCCGCCGCAAGGAGCTGCAGGCCAAAAGATCGTTTTTTTAGGTTGTCATTGTGGTCTTTGTCTGGCCATCGGACCCTTGCTCATGGGATGGGACCACGGTATTAAATATAGGGCTGCGGCAGCCAGGGAAAAAGACGAAGAACCCTTCTAGAAGAAGATGCGCCGCCGACGGCTCAATACTGCGCACTGCAGGCCTAAACCGCGCGGCCGGATGCGGACATTGATGCGAATCTCAAGGAGTTGGGCTTTTAAATGCTGCATTGATTATGGGAGCATTTGTTGTCCATAATAAACGTACTGTTTATCATAAATCAGGACATTCACCATGATCAACGCAAGTGAAAACAAAGCCAACCACGCCGGGCGCTACGTTCTTCAACCCACCGGCTACCGCGCTTTTATCCCTGTACCGCTGCCGCCCAGTCCACCCCTCAATCTTGCCGGGCCCTTGCGTGAGAAGCTTTCAGCCGCCGATTATGCGCTGGGCCGACTCGACGGTGCAGTGCTGACGCTGCCCAACCCCGATTTGTTCGTCTTCATGTATGTGCGAAAGGAGGCCGTGCTTTCCAGCCAGATTGAGGGTACCCAGTCGTCGCTGCAAAACCTTCTGGCTGCCGAAGCACGACTCTTCGATCCCGACACGCCCCATGATGTGAATGAAGTGGTTAACTATGTCAGAGCCATGAACTACGGCCTGGCGCGGCTGGCGGAGTTGCCAGTCTCGGTGCGTCTGATCCGGGAAATCCATAGAGAGCTCATGCGGGGCGTGCGTGGCAGTCGCCTGCAGCCGGGACAGCTACGCACAAGCCAGAACTGGATCGGCCCGGGTGGTTGCACACTGGCGACCGCGACCTTCGTGCCACCGCCGCCCCACGAGGTGCCGCAGGCGTTATCAGACCTAGAAAGGTTTATCCACGATGGCGGCGGCCTGCCACCAATGGTGCAGGTGGGCCTGGTCCACGCCCAGTTCGAGACCATTCACCCGTTTCTGGACGGCAACGGCCGCATCGGACGTTTGCTCATCGCCTTCCTGCTTACCGAAAAACGGCTTCTCTCCAAGCCGGTTCTTTACCTCTCACACTATTTCAAGCAACATCGCAGCGAATATTACGAACGGCTGCAAGCGGTGCGTGACGCCGGCGACTGGGAGGGCTGGCTTTCCTTCTTTCTCAATGGGGTGATCGAGGTCAGCAACCAGGCAACGCACACGGCCGCCGCAATCCTGCGCATGCGCGAAGAATACCGCGCCCGTATCACGGACCACCTAGGCCGTGCGGCTGCCAATGGTCAACGAGTGATGGACCGCCTTTTCGACCACCCCATCGTCACAGTCGCCAAAGTCCGCGAATGGCTGGACATTACTCCAGCCGGGGCAAACCAGATCGTGGCACGGCTGGAAGGCATCGGCTTGTTGCGCGAGATCACCGGCTATGCCCGCAACCGGCGCTTTCGCTTCGACCCATATTTGCGTTTGTTCGAGGAAGGAGGAGAAGAGGCGATATGAGTGGAGGCAAGAGGTGTATGAGGGCGCTTATAATTTGGAGCAACGTTCATATTTATTAACGCCGACCATAACCATGCCGCAGCATTCGCCTCAGGGGATACGATTACACGCAACCTGGCGCCTATTTTGTCACCTTCTGCACGCAGGATCGGGCCTTCCTGTTTTGCGAGGTGGTGGATGGGGGAATGCGGTTGAATGATAGCCCGTCCCCCTTGTGCTAGAAAAACCCCCTCCGATCAAAGGGAGAAGAGATGATGATGGAGAAGAATCTCGCAGCCGGGTTGTGAGGGAAGCCGGCTCAGAAGGGGAACGTAGCCAAGCTAAGGAGCCGGCTTGGATGAGCCGGGGGCGAGCCGGGCGGCTTGTGCGGATGAGGGGACAATGGCCATTCTGGAGCTGGTCTTTGGTAAGGCCACGGTTTTGCAGATATGCGGGGCCTTCAGGGTGTGGACTCGGGCCTGTTACCGGATCAGGCACAACCCGGCTGACTGCAGGGCCAAGAACCTGAGTCCTGAAGTGAAGATCTGGCAACTTGGTGCAACAGGAGAGATCTTCCATCAGAAAAATTGTCTCCACAAAAGGCATACAGCGCAGGGCCAGTTTGACGATCTCCTCAGTTGACCCCGTTTGTGCTCATGTGCAACCTGGTTACCCCATCGAGTCCTTGCCTGGTTCGGGCCCGAGAACAGGTAAACATGCTTGGCCCCAATAACACCGAGCCTGGCAAGAGACCCAGGTTAGAGTACACGAAGCCAGGTGAAGCGGTTTCTTTTTCATGTTATGGTGAGTGGGAACATGCGTACGTGTGGAGGTACCTAGAGCATGGGCAATGTGATCAGGGTGCTTTTTCTTGGCTGGAACGATGCTGCCAGGTGCCTTAAGGAGGCATGGTCTCGCAATCCCGAGGCCCCCCGTCTTGTGGGAGTATTTGTGCAGGATGGAGATTCCATGGATTTGCCACAGGGTGTTGCGGCAGAGCTGGTGCTAAAGGATCTGGCTGCCATGGAGGCTTCCCAAGTGCCGGAGCTGGCCCTTGAGTTCAGAGAAAGCGTTTCCACAAGACCAAAAGAACTTCCCCCAGGGGTGCAATGGGTGCCTGCAAGGGTCACGGCCTTGCTGGAGGGGCTTTGTTTGGGAAGCGAGGAGGGGTTTCGTTACAAGAGCGTGGTAGAGACAGCAAGGGACGCAGTGGTAACCATAGACGAGTCCCACAGGATAGTTTTCTTCAACAAGGCGGCCGAGGCCATGTTCGGATTCTCCAAAGAAGAGGTCCTTGGGGAGGACCTGAGCATAATCATCCCGCCTCCCCACAAGCAGGTCCACAGGCAGTATGTGCAAAGGTACGTGGAGACCCGCAGGGGCCGATTCATTGATCACACCGTGGACCTCACTGCCCAGCGTCGTTCAGGGGAGGAGTTTCCCATCAGCATATCCTTTTCAGTGGCCGAGCTGGGAGGTCGTCTTCTCATGACCGCCATGATGCGGGACATGAGCGAGATGAAGGAGATGGAGCGCCGCCTCATCCAGAACGAAAGACTGGCTTCCATAGGCCGAGCCCTATCTTTTGTTACCCATGAAGTGAAAAATCCCCTGGTGGTCATAGGGGGGTTTGCCAGAGCCTTGTTGAGAAAGGCTGAAGTGCCTCAAGAAGTAAGGGAAAAGCTGGAGATAATCAGATCCGAAGTCCAGAGGCTGGAGGGGCTGCTCCAGGAGATACAGGACTTCTCCAAGCCCTTTAGACTCCAGAGGGAGCGCTTTGCCTTGGTGCCTTTGCTGCAAGAGACCCTGGCCATGTTCAGGGATTCTGCTGATTGCTCAGGTGTGGAGTTTCTGCTGGAGGCAGAGGGGCAGATTTGGTTGAGTGCAGATCCGGATCGTCTAAGACAGGTCCTCATCAACCTCATAAAGAACTCCATGGAGGCCATGGGAGGCAAGGGCAGGTTGGTCCTGCGAGCAAAGGAGATTTCCCAGGACATGGTGGAAATAAGTGTGGAAGATACCGGGGAGGGCATAATCCCGGAGCGCTCAGAGGAGCTGTTCCAGCCCTTTGTGACCAGTAAGCCGGGTGGAACGGGGTTGGGCCTTCCTCTTTGTCGCAAGATAGTGCGGGACCACGGAGGGGAGATCAAACTCCAGGGCATGCCCTCCGGAGGTGCAAGGGCCGTGATCTATCTGCCCACCAAAGAGGACCCTGGAAATGAATGGGGCTCCTCGGACGATTTACAGAAGAAAGACCGCTGAGTTGGGCTTTTACAGGACTTCCCTTTGAGAAAGGGCGTGACAGTGAAGTCCCCCCGGATCTTCTACGGATGGTGGATCGTAGCCGCTGGTACAGTGACTTATGCCTTGGGATACGGCGCCAGGTACGGCTTTGCGGTGATCTTCCCCTCCCTGGTGGAGGAGTTCGGCTGGTCCAGGGACACCACCGCCACCGTGCTCTCATCCCACATGCTGGTCTATGGATTGGTGGCCCCAGTGGTGGGGGCAGTGGTGGATAGGCTGGGGCCCAGGTTCACCATGGGTCTGGGGGCCTTGATACTCAGCTCAGGGCTGGCCTTCTCGGCCTTGGGTCAGAGCCCACTGCACTTCTGGCTCAGCTTCGGGCTTCTCTTTGGGGCGGGTCTTTGCCTGGTGGGGGCCGTGCCCTTTGCCATGGTCCTCAGGAACTGGTTCGAAAAGAGAAGGGGCCTGGCTTTTTCCATGCTCTACCTGGGATCCGGAGGATCTTATGCCTGGTATCCGGCCGTGGCCTGGGCTGTTGAGGACTGGGGCTGGCGAAGGGCTTTTTTGGGGCAGGGAATACTCCTGGGCTGTGTGCTGTTGCCCCTCCTGGTAATGGTGGTGAGGCAAAGACCCGAGGAGCGTGGCCTACACAGAGATGGGATTCCCCCTCTGACCCCACGAGAAGTTGCTTTGCTTCTGTCCCAAAGGGAAACTTTTCCCGGGTCCCCGGGAAGCCTTTCGGGCTGGACCCTGAGCCGAGCAATGAAAAGCAGCAGTTTCTGGCTCATGTGTCTGGCTGTTTTCTCCCTGTGGGGCCTGATGCAGCACATTCTCATGGCGCACAACGTGGCCTTTGCCGTGGATCTGGGCATCCCAAGGATGAGGGTTTCTGGGATCCTCTCTTTGGTGGGGGTGGCCTACCTGGGAGGAGCCCTTCTGGCTCCCATCTCGGACAGGATAGGCAGAGAGGCCACCATCACCCTGGCGGCCCTGGTGGGTTCCACAGGGATCTTGGCTTTGGTATTGATGAGGGAAGCCTCCCAGGAATGGCTCCTTTATTTCCATGCCCTGGCCTTTGGTCTCGGCAATGGTTTGGGCTCCCCCACCATAGCTGCAGCGGTCACAGACATCTTCCAGGGGCCCAGGGTGGGTCCGGTCATAGGTTCCATCTGGCTTTGCTTTGCCCTGGGAGGCTGTCTGGGCCCCTGGCTGGGGGGCTGGGTGTTCGAGGTCACAGGGGACTACAGATGGGCCTTTCTGATGTCCATGGCCTGGTACGGGATAGCCTGCCTGGCTGTCTGGGGTGCAGCCCCCAGACGGGCCCGGCAGACTAAGATCTGAGGAAGAGTCTTCATCCTGATGCTGTAATCAGTGAGTATTGAACCTCTGGCCAGGAGAATCTCCTCACAACTCTACTCCCAAACGTTTCCATACAGACTCGCCATCGCCTATTTCCTGGGCCTTCAGATGAGGATAGGTCTTCAGTAGAAACCAGGTCAAAGGCAGGACCCCCAAGAGAATTATGGTAAGATCCGGGATGACCCTCAGAGTTCCCAGCAGAAGCACAGGCCCCCTCTCGAAGAACCCTGCGTCCCTTGCTGCCCACAATCCTTCCTGATAGGCGGTCCAGGTCTGCATCACCCCCACGGGGAAGAGGGTGCCCAGTGTTAAGAGCAAGAGTCCACCATTGAACCCCCAGAAGCAGAGTTTTAGAAGCCGGTCGTTCCAATGCTCTTTGCGCACCAGGCCCCTCCAGGAAAAAAGGAGCAGACCTATGGAAAGCAGACCGTACACTCCAAACAGAGCCCCGTGCCCATGGTTCATGGTCAGGTACGTGCCATGCTCATAGTAGTTGACAATGGGCAGATTGATCAGGAATCCGAAAACAGCAGCCCCCAGGAAGTTCCAGAAGGAGGAGGCCACCAGGAAGTATAGGGGCCACCTGTAAGGGAACTGCCTGCCCTGTTTGGTGACGCTTCTGTACTCCAGGATGGCCCTTACTACCAATCCGAACATGGGTACGGGCTCCATGGAAGAGAACACGGATCCCAAAGAGAGCCAAAAGGAGGGCCCGCCATACCAGAAATAGTGATGAGCGGTTCCTATTATCCCGCTAAGGAAGACTATGGCCGCCGTAAAGTAGGCCACCATGAGAGCGGCTCTGGCAGTGGCCAGGCCCAGGCTGACCAAAATGAGGGAGACCACTCCGACTCCAAAAAACTCAAAGATGGACTCAACCCAGATGTGCACCACAAACCATCTCCAGTAATCTGCCAGGGTCAGATGGGAGCCCCTGCCGTAAAGAAGCCCAAAGCCGAAGAAGGCCACGACCAACACGGCGCTAAACAAGTAGAACATGATCAGGGAGCTGTAATCGTCCTTGTGCCCCAGTTTCTGGTGGTAGTACACGGCCCTGTAAACCACAAGCAACCAGGCTATGAGCCCCACGAAAAGCAGTATCTGCCAAATTCTTCCCAGCTCCAAAAACTCCCAGCCCTGATGCCCCAGCCAGAACCACCACTCTCCCAGAAGCCCCTTGATTCCCGCCACCTCCCCCAGGAGACTCCCTGCGGCCACAAGCAGAATTGCCACAAACAGAATCTGCACCAGTGTGGCCTGTCTTCTGGGCTCGACCCCACCTATTATGGGTGCCAGGTAGATGGCCGTGCCCACCCACGTGGTGGCTATCCAGAAAATGGCCAGCTGTAAGTGCCAGCTCTTGGCCCAGCTGTACGGGATCAGATCTGCTATCCACTGAAAGTAGAAACTGGCAGGATGAATGGTGTAATGGGCCAGAAGTCCGCCAAAGTTGGTCTGTACCAGAAAAAGCAGAGCCACCACCAGAAAAAATTTGGCGGCTTTGAACTGACTGGGGGTCAGGGGCATGTCCACCAGCTTTTCTGCAAGGGGGACTCCCTTGGTAGGTCCGTACCAGAGCCCGTAGTGGTGGACAAAGAACACAAATATGCCCAGCACTATGAGCAGTCCCAGTATTCCTCCCAGACTCCAAAGATATGTAGCGGTGGTTGGGACATTGCCCACGCTTCTGTCAGCAGGCCAGTTGTTGGTGTAAGTGTGGTCCTGGCCGGGTCTCAAGGTGGATGCGGCCCAGGCAGTCCAGAAAAAGAATCTGGAAAGCTGAAGCCTCTGTTCTGGGCTCTTTACGGTCTGGGGTAAGATTCCGTAACGGTTTTCCCCATCTCTGAAAACTCTCTCCCAGTGGGCCTGTATTTCTCCCAGGGCCTTCACCTGGGAGGCTGTCAAAACAAGCTTGTCCCCGGCTTTGTCGTATCTGTTGGTTTTTATCTCCCTTATGGCCCTCAGATCGGCCACCTCTTTTTGGGACTCATCCAGGTCTCCATAGGCCTTGTGGAATTCGGCTTTTGCCAGATGCTCTCTCACAATGGTGCTCATGATGTGAAGGCTGGCCGCTGAAAACTCTGGCCCCCTCTGGGATCCATGACCCCATATGCTTCCGTGGTCCATGAGGCCGTGGCTTTGGTATACATCCTGACCCGCCAGAATGTCCTGCTTTGTGAAAAGCACCTTTCCATCTGGATCCAAGACCCTGCCTGGATATGGAGGCATATGCTCCACCGCAAAGTAGCCTCCTCCCAAAAGCACTGCCATGGATACCAGGAAACTAATGATAGCCGCCCACTTAAGCCTCCCCATGCTCATGGCCACCTCCATGATAGTGTAGGCGTTAGCTCTTGTTCCTGCTTGGTTTTGAAACCCAAAGATAGCACCAAAAGGAAAAGAGGTAAACCCCTTCTGGGTGCAACCAAGATCCATTCTTTCCCCGGATGTGGATGGGTTTGCCCAAGCACAGGGCGGATCCCCACCCCCTAGGCTCAGGTGCCAATGTACCAGAGCCCCGGAATGCCCCGTTTCTTCACCAACCCCTCCAGCTCTGTCCGGGTGATTCCTTGATCCAGTGAGCCAGCCTTGGTATTATGTGAATATTCCTTCACAAGGATGTTTCATATGACCCAGAAGCGATTTCACCGGGAGGTCAGAAGGGAGCAGATAGCCGAGGCAGCGCTTCGTCTGGTGGGGGATCAGGGCATCAAAGGCCTTAGCATAGCTGCCTTGGCCAGGAGAGTGGGGATAGTCCCATCGGCCATCTACAGGCACTTCCAGGGCAAGGAGGAGCTTCTGGATGCAATATTGGAGCTCTTCCAAAAAAAGGTCATGGCCAATGTGCATGCGGTAAAGCAGGAAACCCGGGACCCTCTGGAGCAGATGCGGGGACTCCTCATGCGCCATGTGGAACTCATTCGTGAGAACGAGGCACTGCCTCGCATAATCTTTTCCGAAGACGTCCACCACAGAAGCACCTCCAGAAGGTCCAAGCTGCTGGCCATAATAAAGGGCCTTCTGGGAGAGGTGGAGTCCATGTTGAGAGAAGGGCAGAAGGCCGGTGTCATAAGAAAAGATCTGGATCCTTCCACCCTGGCCTTGGTTTTCCTGGGGCTTTTCCAACCAGCGGCTGTTCTTTGGCACCTGAGTCAGGGGGAATTCGATGTGACCCGCCATGCCAGACGGGCCTGGGAAGTCTTTAGAAGGGGAGTGGAAGCAGCTGGAGTGGACAGGGTGCCGTGAATAAAGATTCACTTGTGAGGTGATTTCATGGGCAGGGAAATGGTTGTTCTTCTGGCCCTGGGAGGAATGCTTTTGGGGGCTGCCTTGGGCTACACCCACCTGGGATCCAGAGGTGCTCCGAAAATAAAGGGCTTCATCAGGGTATCGGGTAACTTCGAGGTGACAGACGCGGAGGTGAGTTTCAAGATTCCGGGCCGTGTGGAGCAGAGGTTTGTGGAGGAGGGGGAAGGTGTTGAGGCCGGTCAACCCATAGCTAGGTTAGAAAACAAGGACATCCTGCAGGAGGTGGCCTTGAGAAAGGCTGAGGTGGCTCAGGCCCAGGCCCAGCTCCTGGAGCTGGAACGCGGGGCCAGACCCCAAGAGATCGCTCAGGCAGAGGCAGCAGTTCAAAGGGCCTCGGCTTTTCTCTCTGAGCTGCTGGCAGGTTCCAGACCCCAGGAGATAAAAGCAGCAGAGGCGGCTCTCTCTAGGGCCAGGGCCGAGCTACAGCGGTGGAGGACCGATCATGAAAGACAACGTCAGCTCTTCCAAAGAGGGGTGATCTCGGCCAGGGAGTATGAGGCGGTGCTGGCTGCCTATCAGACGGCCCAGGCCCAGGTGCAGGAGGCAGAAGAAAAATTCAGACTGGTGAAGGAAGGGCCGAGGCCAGAGCAGATAGCCCAGGCCAAGGCTGCCGTGAGGGAAGCCAGGGAGAGGTGGGCTCTTGTGATGGAAGGTCCCAGAAAGGAGACCATAGAGGCTGCCAGGGCTCGTCTGGAGCAGGCCAAAGCCCTTCTTGCTGCAGCCGAGACCAGGCTGGACTACACCCTGGTGGTGTCCCCCATCAAGGGCGTGGTGCTCTCCAAGAACGTGGAGCCAGGAGAGTACGTGGCTCCTGGGACCCCGGTGGTGACAGTGGGGGACCTGGAGCACATCTGGCTCAGGGCTTACATAGACGAGCCTGACCTCGGAAGGGTCAAGTTGGGACAAAAGGTGCGGGTCAGCACCGACACATATCCCGGAAAGATCTATGAGGGAAAGATTTCATTCATTTCCTCCCAGGCAGAATTCACCCCCAAGAACGTTCAGACAGAGAAAGAGAGGGTCAAGCTGGTCTATAGGGTGAAGATAGATGTTGCCAACCCTCAAATGGAGTTGAAGCCCGGGATGCCAGGTGATGCCGAGATTCTGCTGGATGGGCAATGAGGGGTTTATTTCCGCAAAGTGCAAAAGATAGAGGCCTTTCAATGACCGAGAGTATCCGTGGGCAGAAGCTCACCAAGCGCTTCGGCTCTCTGACCGCAGTGGAAGATCTCACCTTTTCCGTGGGGCAGGGTGAGATCTTTGGTCTTGTGGGACCAGACGGAGCCGGCAAGACCACCACCATGAGGCTTCTGACAGCCATACTGGAGCCCACCTCAGGGGAAGCTTGGGTGGCAGGCCACCATATAGTGAAAGAGGCCGAGGCCATAAAAGAGAAAATAGGGTACATGAGCCAGAGGTTTGCCCTCTACCCAGATCTCACGGTCATGGAGAACATCCATTTTTATGCAGACATATACGGGGTGGGCCGCAAAGGAAGGCAGGAGAAGATAGATCGCCTTCTTGCCTTCAGCAACCTCACACCTTTCAAGAGGCGCAGGGCAGGGAACCTCTCAGGCGGAATGAAACAAAAACTGGGCCTGGCCTGTGCCCTGATCCACACCCCGCAGGTACTTTTCCTGGATGAGCCCACAAACGGCGTGGATCCCGTATCCAGAAGGGATTTCTGGCGCATCCTCTACCAGCTGCTCAGAGAGAAGGTGACCATATTTCTTTCCACCGCTTACCTGGATGAGGCCGAGCGGTGCAATAGACTGGGTCTCATCCACAGGGGCAGGTTTCTGGCCCTGGGCACCCCGGATGAGATCAAGACACTGATGGTGGGGACCATCCTGGAGTTAAGAGTAGAGCACACCAGGCAAGCAGCCCGAGCCCTGAGAGAGGCCCTCGGGAGCCAATCAATGGGGATCTTCGGGGACCGCATCCATGTGGTCACCCAGCATCCGGAGCAGACCGCCTGGGAGTTGAGGAAGATCCTTTCAGTACAAGGGATCCCCTTTGGGGAGATCAGGGCCGTGGAGCCCAGTCTGGAAGATGTTTTCGTCTCTGTGCTGGCAAGGCGCAGGCTGGAGGAGAACGCCCTGGATGGTTGAGGAGAGTCAGGACAAGGCGGTGGTGGTCAGGGATCTGGAGAAGCGCTTTGGCAGCTTCGTAGCAGTAAAGCGGGTCAGCTTTCATGTTTCCAAGGGGGAGATCTTCGGTTTCCTGGGCCCCAACGGGGCGGGCAAATCCACTACCATCCGCATGCTCTGCGGCATCCTGAGTCCCAGTGCAGGCTTTGGCACGGTGGCTGGCTTCGATATCCGCAAGGAAGCGGAAAAGATCAAGTCGCACATAGGTTACATGAGCCAGAAGTTCTCTCTGTATGAGGACCTCACCGTTGAGCAGAACATTGATTTCTATAGCGGCATCTACGGGATTGCTCCGCAAAAGAAAAAGGAGCGAAAAGAATGGGTCCTGGAGATGGCAGGGCTCAAAGAACACAGGAATTCCCGCACAGCCATACTCTCAGGAGGATGGAAGCAGAGGCTTTCCCTGGGCTGCGCCATCATGCACCAACCCCCACTGGTTTTCCTGGACGAGCCCACCTCGGGAGTGGATCCCATAAGCAGGAGGCAGTTTTGGGATCTCATCTACGGGCTTTCAGAAGGGGGGATCACTGTCTTTGTGACAACGCATTACATGGACGAGGCCGAATACTGCGATCGCCTGGCTCTGATTTACAGGGGGGAACTCATAGCAGTAGGAAGCCCAAGGGAGCTCAAGACCCATCACATGAAAGAGCAAGTGCTGGAGGTGGCCTGCGAAAGGCCCCAGGACGCCTTAGGGGAACTGGAGGGCATCTCTGGGGTCAAAGAGGCGGCTCTCTTTGGCAGGGGACTGCATCTGGTGGTGAGCGACTGGCAGGAAACCAGAAGGGATGTGAAGAGTTTTCTGCAGAGCAGGGGCTATAAGGTGGATCGGGTGGAGAGGATTGCGGCTTCTCTGGAAGATGTCTTTGTATCCTTGATAGAGGCCAAAGACAAATCCGAAGCACCTCAGCAGGAGGTCCACAGGTGAAATTGCTTAGGACATGGGCGGTTGCCCGCAAGGAGTTTCTCCATATCCTCAGGGATCCCCGAAGCCTGGCCATGGCCATAGCTCTGCCCATGCTCCAGATGGTGCTTTTCGGTTATGCCCTCACCCTGGATGTGGACAGGGTGCCCCTGGGAATATGGGACCAGGACCAGAGTCCTGCCAGCAGGGAACTTCTGAGTCGTTTTTTGGGCTCCGGGTATTTCTCCATGGTTTTGGTGGCAGAGTCCTACCATGAAATGGAGAAGGCCATAGATACAGGTAAGGTGCTGGCAGGCCTTGTAGTGCCTGTGGGTTTCTCTGCCAGGGTGGAAAGCGGCAAGGATGTCTATGTGCAGTTTCTGGTGGATGGCTCGGATTCCAACACAGCCACCCTGGCCCTGGGTTATGCGGAAGCTTTGGTGTCAGGCTACTCCAGGGAGCTTGTGATTCATGAGATCCGCAAGGCTGGCATCAAGCCTCCCAGGGAGCCCCTGATCCTTCATTCCAGAGCCTGGTTCAACGAGGAACTCCAGTCGCGAAATTACATAATTCCTGGGCTCATAGCCGTGATCATGAACGTGATAGCAGCGCTTCTGACATCTCTGAGTGTTGCCAGGGAATGGGAAAACGGCACCATGGAGCAGCTCATATCCACGCCCATCAAAGGGCCTGAGCTGCTCTTGGGAAAGCTTTTCCCTTACTTCTGCGTGGGAATGCTGGATGTGCTTCTGGCGGTGATCATGGGACATTATGTGTTCGGAGTGCCCCTTAGGGGAAGCCCGGCTCTTCTTTTCCTCATGGCAGGGATCTTCCTTCTGGGGGTGCTTTCCATAGGAATGTTCTTGAGCGTCCTGACCAAGAGCCAATTGCTCTCCAGTCAGGCTGCCATGGTAATCACATATCTGCCTGCGCTTCTTCTGTCAGGTTACATCTTTGCCATCCAGAACATGCCTCCTGCCCTGCAAGTCATCTCCAGAGTGGTTCCGGCCAGGTATTTCGTGAAGCTCATCAGAGCCATATACCTCAAGGGCCTGGGCTTGGAGGTGCTGGCCTTTGAGGCCGGGTTGTTGGTGCTCTTCGCTGCTGGAGTGGCCATGCTTACCAACCTGGTCTTCAAGAAGAGGATGTGAGGGTTAGGCCCATGGTGGAGAGGATATGGAGAATGGTGGTAAAGGAATTCATACAGGTCTTCCAGGACAGGAGGACCAGGGGGGTGATCTTTGGCACACCTGTCATCCAGCTCATAGTATTCGGGTACGCGGTCACAACCGATGTGCGAAACATCTCCTTGGGGGTCCAAGACCGCGACCGTACGGTGCTAAGCAGGGAGCTTACGGACCGCTTCGTGCAATCCGGGTACTTCCATTTTACAAGGCTGATTCGGGAGGAGAGGGAGTTCCAGCACCTGCTGGACAAGGGGGAGCTTCAGGCAGTGCTCAGGATCCCCGAAGGCTTCCAGGGCAGGGTGGACTCTGGCCGCAGCGCAGAGATCCAGCTCATAGTGGACGGCTCTGACTCCAACACAGCCAGCATAGTACTTCAGTACGCCCACAGAATAGTATCCTCATTTTCCCAAGAGCTTCTCCTGGATCGCTTTGAGCGTTCCAAGGGAGCCATGCGTTTCCCTGGGCAGGTTAGCCTTGAGACCCGGGCCTGGTTCAATGAGAA
Source organism: bacterium (assembly GCA_037481695.1). Classification (NCBI taxonomy): domain Bacteria; species bacterium. The sequence continues at coordinate 83,803 of JBBFLE010000010.1, forward strand.
CCTGGAGAGTCGAAACTTCTTCGTGCCTGGGGTGATAGCCACCATTGTCACCATAGTGACTCTCATGCTCACCAGCATGGCCGTGGTGAGGGAGAAAGAGGTGGGCACCATGGAGCAGTTAATAGTCACTCCCATCACCCCCTGGGAGTTCATCCTGGGGAAGACCCTTCCCTTTGCCATTATCTCCATGATTGACGTGGTTCTGGTCACAACCGTGGGAGTGCTTTGGTTTCAGGTGCCCATAAGGGGGAATTTGCTTCTGTTGCTGGTGTCAACCGCAGTCTATCTGCTCACTGCCCTGGGAGTGGGTCTGTTTATCTCCACTGCCAGCAAAACTCAACAGCAGGCCATGATGAGCACATTTTTTTTCTTCATGCCAGCCATCCTTCTCTCTGGGCTCATGTTTCCCATCCAGAACATGCCCGAATCCATCCAATGGCTCACCTATCTCAATCCCATGCGTTACTACCTGGTCATAATTCGCGGGATCTTCCTAAAGGGAGTGGGGTTGCAGGTGCTGTGGCCCCAGATGGCTGCCCTGGCTCTCATGGGATGTTGTACCCTGTGGATGGCATCCCGCAGATTCCGCAAGACCCTGGCCTGATCCCTCCTGGGCAAAGGTGTGAGCCTTACAGGGGGTCCATTGAAATCCTTTCATCATTTCCCAGGGTCTCATTCATGCTGCCCGACCTGTAGCCCTCAAGATCCAGGGCCACATATTTGTAACCAAGAGACTTCAATGCCCTGACTATGCCCGGGGCCAGGGACTCCTTCCAAATTCTTTGCATTTCCTGGTCTCCCAGCTCGATCCTGGCCACAGCCCCGTGGTGCCGTACCCTGAAGACCCTCATCCCCAGGCTCCAAAGAAAGGCCTCGGCTTCTTCTACCTGGTGCAAGGCCTCTTGGGTGATCTTGGCGCCATAAGGGAATCTGCTTGCCAGACAGGCGAAAGAAGGCCTGTCCCAGTTGGGAAGCCCAAGCAGACGTGCAAGGGCTCTCACCTCGGGTTTTTTGAGCCCGGCTTCCTCCAGAGGGCTTCTCACTGCAGACTCTCTGGCAGCCTTTCTGCCGGGCCTGTAATCCCCTACGTCCTGTGCGTTGCTGCCATCAAATATGACCTGGATGCCTTCAGCCGACGCAATCCTCTTCATTTGCCCAAAGAGCTCTTTCTTGCAAAGATAGCATCTCTCGGGAGGATTATCTTTGAAGCCCGGCAACTGAAGTTCATGGGTTTGAATCACCAGGTGTCTGCAACCTATTTTTTGAGCCATCTGGCGGGCAGCCTCCAACTCCCTTTGGGGAAAGCTCTCGGAGCTGGCCGTTATGGCCATTACAGAAGGGCCCAGCAGATCATGGGCGACCTTCAGGAGCAGGCTGCTGTCCACCCCTCCGGAGAAGGCCACCACAGCCTTTCCTGCCTGAGCCACGATGGATTTAAGCCTCTCATACTTGTGCTGAAGATCCTCAAAGGATGTTTCCAAGCTTTCCATGGATGCCCTCTGGATGAGAAATTCCTACAATGTGATACAAGAGATTGTACAACCTGAATCGGGCCATATCAACGTACCTTGGCTGGACAACCGGCCTGGATCCATGGATCTTGGGCCACTGCATCCAACCTCACCTGTGCCCGGGGCAAAATTTCCCCTTAAGGCCTGGGGGCAAGGTCCTTTGTTTTTATAACACAGAGACTCCCAAAGTGTAGGCTAGAACTGCTATATTTATTGGCCCGAGAGTCATTGCCCGGGGGCTTCCTGTGGAGCCTGGATATGGATATCCTGTGACCGGGTGTGTATACAAAAAAGGGGATTTTGGGTTCCCTCACAAGAAGCTAGTTTCCGGGATTTGGATATTTGATGGTGTGGCGATTTTGCCAGGAGGCACAGAGGCCTTGGGAATGAATGAAATCTTGGGCGTGAAGGCCGGGCCCAGGCGCATATGGAGGGGAGATGGCCAGGAGAACAGCCACGGACAAGTTCTATAAGGAGCGTTTTGAGGCTCAGAAGAGGTTGGCGGAGCGCATGGCCACCTCCATGGAGGTGAATGAGATCCTGGAGAGGTTGAGGGAGGAGGCAAGGGCCCTGGTGCCCCAGGCCATGGAGTCCTGCATTCTTCTGCTTGACGAAGACGCTCCCAAGTACACCAGGCCCTTACAGTGTGCCCTTTATGACAGACCCATAAATTGCCAATCCTGCAAACGGGATAGAATGGCCGTGCAAAAGGCCATCAACAGAAAGAAGATAGTGCTTGTACCCCACAGCCAGCCCATAGTGAGGCCGGATGGGACCGTGGTGCCCATAGGGCCCGAGATAGCCATTCCGGTGTTCTTGGGCCAGGAACTCATGGCCGCGGTGAGCGTGGTCTTGCGGCCAGAGGCCAAGATGACCCGCAAGGAGTTCTATCTTTTAAAGGATCTGGCCGAAAGCGTGGGCCATGTGATCTTGAGGGCCAAGAAGCACTGGGAGGTAACCCAGGAGAAGATACGCATAAGCCAGGTGTTAAGTCATCTGTCCCCTTTTGTGCCTCTTTCTGTGCGCAGCATAGTCGAGAAAAACCCCGAGATGGCCAACCTGGAAAAGGAAAAGAGGGCAGTGACAGTATTGTTTCTTGACCTGGAGGATTACACGCGCCTGAGCGCCAGCCGTCCGGACACAGAGGTGAACCGACTGGTGGAGGAGCTCTTTTCCACCTTTGTAGATCCCATCCAGAGATCCCATGGAGACATAGTGGAGACAGCAGGCGACGGCCTGATGATAGTTTTCAAGGATCATGATGCACGCACCAATGCAGTAAACGCAGTGAAGGCAGCCTTTGACATCCATGGGCTAACCAGTGAGCACAACGCCCGCCTCAAAGAAGGAGTTGAACCCGTGAGGGTCAATATGGGGCTGAATTCGGGAGTGGCTCTTGTGGGAATGACCCGTTTCAAGGGCTCCCTGGGCACACGCATGACCTACACGGCCAGCGGTCCTGTGACAAACCTGGCCGCGCGCCTGGCAGCCCATGCCAAAGGAGGGGAAATCCTCATAGGCGAAGAGACTGCCAGGCTAATACAAGGGCTTTGGCCCGTGTATGACAGGGGCCTGGTGAGCCTAAAAGGCATAGACGAGCCTGTCAGGGTCTTCTCCCTGCTGGAGGGAGCATGAATACCCTTTTTTGAGCATATCTGATTTCAAGGCTAGCACCAGGAGGGATTTCAGGCCTGCAGAGGCCAAGCAGCCCACAGGGAAGATCATGCTGCATTTGAGCAGAGATGAGTTCTTCCCCGGGCATTCTGAGCCTGGAACGCATGGTGCACTGATTGTGAGTGAGAGAGGCCAGAGGGCTCAGCGGATCAGATAAGGGAAGAGTAGCTCAATGCAATCCACAGGGCACTCGGCCTGACAAACCCCGCAGTACCAGCAATCCTCCGGATATCTTTCCAGGGGAAATCCTTGCTCATCCAGATACAGCACGTCTCCGGGGCAGTGCTCCACGCAGGCACCACATCTGATACAGATCTCTTTATCTATTCTCAGGTTCACGGCCTCTCCTTCCTGGCCACAGGAGCCTTGGGCCCTGGAGAGAGAATCACCCTGGTTTTCCAGTTCAGGTCATCTTTTTGAGGGAAGTCCAGCCTCTGATGGTAAAGCCCGAAGCGGCTTTCTGTCCTGTAGAGGGAGGCCAGGGCAGCCATGCGGGCCGAGAAGAGCCCTGCCTTGGCCTCCATGAGCTTCATGATCTCGTGGGGCTGCCTGGCTGGAAGATCCTCCTGATCCAGCAACATGCCCTCGGTCTCCCTCAGAAATCTTGTAAGCTTGAGCTGTGACTTGGGAGGCGCCACGTACTCATTGACAAGCCTCCTGAACTTGTACTCGAATTCTCTGACAGAAACCCCAAGTTTCCCCTCATGGTGCCTGGCCAGAGTTTCCTGCAAACGATCCAGGGTTTCCTTCAGGCCCGGGTTTTGGGGCCTGTCCTCTCTCAAGAAGGCAACCCTTTGGGCCGCAGCCTCTCCCATGACCATTGCCCCTACAAGAAACCCGTAGGGATTGGCCAGACAGTCCCCGGCAGCATAGAGCCCCTTTACGGTTGTTTCTCCAAAATCATCTGCTACGAAGCCCGCAAGTCCATGCCCTCCGCACAAGTAAACCTCGCTCATGACCACTTCCACGGGATCACGCCTCAGATCCAGACCCTTTTTCTTGAAATAGTCCCTCATGGTGGGCCTTTCTGTCTCGAAGATACCATCCTCTATGAGGCGGATGGTCTCTTCAGGCAGGTGTGCGCAGGAAAAACCTATGGGTCCTCTGCCACAGCGGATCTCCTCCAGCATGGCCTTAGCCCTAAGCCCTGCAGGAGCCCTCTCCATCCCCACGGGGTCGTATCTCTCCATGAAACGCTCGCCCAGCCCGTTGACCAGCCAGGCCCCGTGTCTTATAAAGGTGGATTGGCCCGGGCCGTTGAAATCCTTGGTCATGGAGGATGTGGCCGTGTACTCGAAGCCTGTGAGCTCTGCCCCTGCTTCAAACCCCATCTTCCAGGCCTCTCCATTGCACCATGGGCAGTCAAAGGTGCCGTGCAGGTACCCGGTATTGGGCAGGCCTATGCGGGCTGCCCCTCCCATGGCCAGTAGCACGGCCGGGGCCAAGAAGGCCCTCAGCACCCCTTGCCTCAGATCCAGTGCCACGGCCCCGGCAGCATGCTCCCCCTCCTTGATGAGAGCCAATGCCACGTGCCGGTTATAGACTCTGGTGCTGGTGGCCTCCACCTTCTTGGCCAGGATTTTCTTCAGGTCCCCTCTCATCTCCACCAAGAAGCGACCCTTGGGGTGGAAAGACCCCACTATGTACTGGCCCTTGGAATCCCTGGGAAACTCGCAGCCCCAATCCTCAAGTTTCCTCAATAGATCAAAAGATCTCTCTGCTATGACCTGGCTTATGGTGGGATCCAGAATACCCTCTGTTACCATCTGGATGGCCTCGATGTATTCCTCCACCGTGGCAACACCCGGGACCACCACATTGTTCAGGGCGTCCATGCCCCTGCCCGCTGCCCCAGACCTTGATATCTCTGCCTTTTCCAACAAGACCACATCCAGGGCAGGCACAGCCTCAGCTGCCTTTATGGCTGCCATGCACCCTGCAGCCCCTCCTCCCAGGATAAGAAAATCCGCTGTCAAGACCTCGACTTCATTCATGAGAACCCCTTTTCCATGGATGCTCTACCCCCAGAATTCAAAGCCCTTTCTCCTCATCGGCTTCAAAGGCCTGCTGCCTGCCTTTGCGGATCGCCGGCAATGCCATGAGCAAGAGCAAGAGGGCGGCCGAGATCAAGAAGGCCAGAGACATGGGCCTTGTGAGCAGGATCAAGGGATCCCCTCTGGAGATGAGCATGGCCCTTCTTAGGTTTTCCTCCATCATGGGACCCAGTACAAAGCCCAAGATCAGGGGAGCTGGCTCGCACTCCAGGCGCAGGAAAATATATCCCAGAAGACCCAGCAGGGCCGTAAGTCCCACATCGAAGCTGTTGTTGTTCACCGCGTAGATCCCCACCGAGCAGAAAAGCAGTATGGCAGGGTAAAGCAGCCTGTAAGGCACGGAAAGCACCCTGACCCAAATACCGATCAAGGGCAGGTTCAAGACCAGAAGCATCAGGTTTCCCACCCACATGGACACAATAACGCCCCAAAAAAGGGCCGGATTGGAGCTTATGACCCTTGGGCCCGGCTGGATTCCGTGGATCATCATGGCTCCGGCCATCATGGCCAGGACCACGTTGGGAGGTATGCCAAGGGTCAGAAGAGGCACAAAAGAAGTCTGGGCCGCAGCATTGTTGGCCGACTCAGGCGCAGCAACTCCTCTAATGTTTCCCCTGCCGAAGCTCTCGGGCTCCTTGGAGCTTTTCTTTTCCAGCATATAGGCACTGAAAGAACTTAGGATGGCACCCCCTCCCGGCAAAATACCCAGAAGGGAGCCACAAAGGGTTCCCCTCAGGACTGCTGGAAAAGCTTCTCTTATGTCCTTCCAGGTCAACCAGAAGCCTGCCAGCCTCTGCTTCAAGAGCTCCCTTTTTTCTTCTTTCTCCAGGGCTGCCAGGATCTGTGAGATCCCGAAAAGCCCCATGGCCAGGGAAACAAAACCGATTCCATCGGTCAGCTCCGGCACACCAAAACAGAATCTCTGGATGCCGCTTGTGACATCTGTGCCCACCATGCCCAAAAGCAGACCCAAGAGAATCATGCCCACTGCTTTCAAGACCGATCCTGAGGCCAACACAACCGATCCCAGAAGCCCAAAGACCATGAGAGAGAAGTACTCTGCCGGGCCGAAGCCCAGGGCCAGCTCGGCAAGGGGAACTGCCATAAAGGCCAGCACAAGCGTTGCAAAACAACCTGCCAGAAAAGAGCCCCATGCTGATATTGCCAGGGCCGTCCCTGCCCTGCCCTGCCTGGCCATTTGATAGCCGTCCAGGCAGGTCACCACTGAGGAGGCTTCTCCCGGTAAGTTGACCAGGATGGAGGTGGTGGAACCCCCGTACTGGGCTCCGTAGTATATCCCTGCCAGCATGATGAGGGCCGAAACCGGTGGAAGAGTAAACGTTGTGGGAAGCAAGATGGCCAGTGTCTGCACCGGTCCTATGCCAGGCAAGACTCCGATAAGGGTTCCTATGAGGGCTCCCAGAAAACAGTAGAACAGGTTCTGGGGGGAGGCCACGGTCTGGAAACCCAGGGCTAAGTTGGCCAGAAGCTCCAAGCCTTTCCTCCTATCCTGTGTTTCCCAAAAAATGCGGCCACACACCCAGGGGCATGCCCAGGCCATAGACAAAAAGGGCTGTCACCAGGATGGCAAGCACCGCGGCATTGAGCAAAGACTCCAAGAGACTCCACTTTGGGTGGGCCATGCTGGAGACAAGAACCAGAAGAAAGCTCGAAAGCAAAAGGCCCAGGGGCCTTAGGGCAAGGCCAAAGAAGAACACGGTCCCCAAGACCAAAAGCAGGGGGCGGCATTGAATTGCCTGTGCATCCTGGATCTGGGCAGAGTCTCTCCTCAAGGAGCGAAGACATACAACCACGCCTATCCCCAACAGGCAAAGGCTCACCATGAATGGGAAATACCCGGGACCCATTCGGGCCGCGGTTCCCATGGGGTAACCAAGGGAAAGCAGAAGCCCGGCCAGTGCGAACCCAATGAAGAGCAAACCTGAAAAGAGCTCTTTTCTGTGTTGGATCTTGATCTTCACACGTGAGTTGCTCCAGTTGCCCGGGAAATCCTGTTACTCAGGCTTGAATCCAGAGGCCTGGATAACAGGCACCCAGCGTTTTCTGTCCTCTTGGATTATTCTGGCAAACTCCTCTGGTGTTGTGCCCGTGGGATCCACCCCCAGCTCCTTGATCTTGGAGACCACATCCGGGCTCTTCATGGCTTCCATCACTGCCTTGCTCAGGCGATCCACCGTGTCTTTGGGGGTCTTGGCAGGCACCACCAGCCCGTTCCAGCCCACTCCCTGGATTTCGGGAAAACCCAGCTCCAGAAAGGTGGGGATCTGCGGATGCTTCCTGCTGGTGCCGGCTGTGGCCAGGATTCTTATCTTCTCGGGATGGTGGGGAGACTGGGCCTCGTAGGTGTCTATGCCCATGGGAATCTGGCCCCCCATCAAGGCAGTAACCAGAGGGGCTGAGCCATTATATGGCACGTGCACCAGTTCCACCCCGGCATACTTGCTCACCATGAGGCCGAAAAAGTGGGGAAGGCTTCCAGCAGCAGGAGAGCCGAAATTGGCCTCTTTGGGATGCTCCTTGATCCAATTTAAGAGCCCTTTGAAGTCCTTGACCGGTGAGGAAGCTGGAACCGAAAGCACGAACTGGTAAATGGTGATCTGAGATAGGGGCTGGAAGTCCTTGTCAGGATCATAGCCCAGCTTGCTATAAACCGCTGGGTTTACGACAAAGAGGGCGGGGTTCACCACAAGCATGGAGCTTCCATCAGCAGGAAGCCCCTTGGCGTACTCGGTGCCCACCCGTCCTCCGGCCCCGGGCTTGTTCTCCACAATCACTGGTCTGCCCAAAGAAGTCTTGAGCTTCTCGGCCAGGATCCTGGCCACCACATCCGAGCCTCCTCCAGCTGGATAAGGCACCACGATCTTGATGGTATCCCCGGAACCCTGGGCCCAGGAGCCAGAGGCTGGTACAAAAGCGAGGGCCCCGGCCATAAACCCAATGCTCCAAAAAAGTAATTTTCTTGAGAGCTTCTTCATGATCCTCACCTCCAGCTGGTTTTGTGAGCCTGGTCTTGCAGAAGGCGCAAAAGTAACTCTTGCACCCAGAGGATGGTAGACACGGCCTGTTCGGGTGTCAAGCAAAAGGCTTGTGCACTTGGGGGAAAACAGTTTGGCTGAAGGTGAACCTGAAAAAAATTTCTTGTGGTGCTCTTGACCTGTTTTATGAGCCTTTTAATCTGGTAATCAAAAGGGTTTCTAAAGAGTCCCTGCTCCTAGGCAGGGCAAAGCATTAAAAGGGGGTGGTGGACATGGCAGCCGATAGAAAGAGGGTGGTTGTACCCATGGTCAACATCATGCACGACGAAGACGACAGCGGATTTCGCATCGAGGTGGACCTGGCAGGGGCATCCAAAGACAGCGTGGAGCTGGACATGGGCACTGCCGGATTTTGTGTCAGGGCCGAAGCAGACTCCTTAAGGTATGAAAGTTGTTTCATGTTGGCCCATGAGGTGAAGCCCCAAGAGGCCAAGGCCAAGTTTGAATCAGGGCTTTTGACAGTGACGGTGCCCTTCAGGGAAACCATCCATGGTCACAAGGTAACCATCGAATGAGTTTCTTTGCCATTCTTGAAGAGGGGCCCTAGCTGACAAGGGCCCCGTTTCTTCTCTTCCCTGCATCTTAGTGCAAAGCAAAGCCCAGCGCCTGGAAGATACCCCTGGCTCAGCCGTTATCTTGTTCCTGCAGGGGGCCGGATTTCTTATGCCATTGGTACTTGGAGTGGCCCGAGCGTGGTATACTTGCCTCACCAAGGAGGTATGCCATGCTGGCCAGGATCGATCCCACCAGCACCCAGAGCTGGAGCAGGTTGAAGCAGCACTTCCAAGAGGTCAAGGATCTCCACATGAGGGATCTTTTTCTGAAAGATCCAGAGAGATTCCAGAGGTTCTCCCTCTGGTTGGGAGATGAGATCCTGGTGGATTTCTCCAAGAACAGGTTGACCCAAAGGACTCTGGAGCTTCTGATGGATCTGGCCAGGGAGTGCAGATTGGAGATGGCCATAAGAAGCATGTTTTCTGCAGAGACCATCAATGAGACAGAGGGCAGGGCCGTGCTCCATGTGGCCCTCAGGAATCTCTCCGGAGAATCAGTCTTGCTGGAGGGCCGAGACGTGATGCCTGAGGTGCGCTCGGTTTGGGAGAAGATGAAAGTCTTCTGCCAGGATGTGCGCTCGGGCAGGTGGTTGGGATACACGGGAAAACCCATCCGGGACATCGTAAACATAGGAATCGGGGGCTCTGACCTGGGGCCGCGCATGGCAGCCCAGTGTTTGAGACCTTACGGCCACCCAGGGCTTTCTTTGCACTTTGTCTCCAACGTGGATGGGGCCCAGATCGTCCAGACCCTGGAAGGCTTGGACCCAGAGGCTACTCTGTTCATGATCTCCTCCAAGAGCTTTACCACCCAGGAGACCATGACCAATGCCCATACGGCAAGGCAATGGTTCCTCCACAGGGCCAAAGATCCGGCTCATGTGGCCCGGCACTTCGTGGCCATATCCACCCAAGCCGACAGGGTCAAGGCTTTCGGAATAGATCCTGCCAACATGTTCCAGTTTTGGGATTGGGTGGGGGGGAGGTTCTCCCTTTGGTCAGCCATAGGTCTGTCTTTGGCATGCTACATAGGCTTCGAGAGGTTCCAGGAGCTTCTCCAGGGAGCCCACGAGATGGATCTACATTTCAAAAACACCCCTCTGGAGAAAAACATCCCTGTCATTCTGGCCCTCATATCCATCTGGTACAACAATTTTTTTGGCACCCATACAGAGGCCGTGATCCCCTATGACCAGTCCATGGAGAAGTTTCCCGCCTATCTCCAGCAGGCCAGCATGGAGAGTAATGGTAAGGCCCTGGACAGGGCGGGCCGCCGGGTCTCTTACGAGACAGCTCCCATCCTCTGGGGACAACCTGGAACAGACGGGCAGCATGCTTTCTTCCAGCTTCTTCACCAGGGCACAAGGCTGGTGCCTGCGGATTTTCTAGCCCCTGCCTTGAGCCATCATCAGGTGGGGCCCCATCATGACATCCTGCTTTCCAATTTTCTGGCCCAGACAGAGGCCCTCATGATGGGAAAGAGCCTCCAAGAGGTCCAGGAGGAGATGGCCTCCCAGGGTTTCTCTTCCCAGGAAATAGAAAGACTGGCCCCTTACAGAAGCTTCGAGGGAAACCGTCCTTCCAACACCATTCTTTTCCCAAAGCTCACCCCCAAGGTGCTGGGAAGCCTCATTGCCCTCTACGAGCACAAGATCTTCGTGCAGGGGGTCATATGGAACATCTTCAGTTTTGACCAGTGGGGCGTGGAGCTGGGTAAGCAACTGGCAGGCAGGATCCTCAAGGAGTTGCAGGGGGCCCCGGCTCAAGGCAAACATGACGCATCCACCCTGGGACTCATGAGTGCCTTGCGCCTGATGAGAGAGAGGCAAGCCACTGCCAAGGACAGCCAGCCTCTGTAGTTCACCAGGAGTCAATGATGGAAGCCAAGTTTACCCTGAGCCCCGAGCTCAAGGGCTTGGCCAATGATTGGGGGTTGGTCTTTGATCGCTCCTGCAGGAAGGAATCTCCCTGGTTGCTTTATCAGGCCGTTTCCAATATCTCCACCCTGTGGTTGGCCTGGGGATGGAGGGAAGAAGGACCCTCAGTCAGAATCACCAGCCCATGGGGGATCCCCTTTTGCTCCAGCCACTTGCGTATGTAATTCTTCCAGTCTTCTGGATGCTTTGGTTCCCAAACAGGGTGGATCCCTCTGCTTAGGCAAAGAGCTTCAAAGGTCTCATGACTGGAACTCACTGCCACAACCCATGGCAGGGGCCTGAATGCGGCTATGCTTCGGGCCGTGGCCCCTGTTTTGGTGGGCACAAAGATGGCCACAGGCTGGGTCCTCTCCAGGATGGCTCCCACGGCAGCTGCCAGCAGATCCCTGGGCTCAAGGGGCCCTTTCTTTTCCCAGTAATCTTGCCGGATCCAGGACTGGCTGGCCTCCACTTCCCGGGCTATGCGCTCCAGGGTCTCGACTGCCTCCAGAGGATAGCGCCCGGCTGCGGATTCTGCCGAGAGCATGACACAGTCGGTTCCGTCCAGGATGGCATTGGCCACGTCTGTGGCCTCGGCACGGGTTGGTCTGGGGTGCTCTGTCATGGATTCCAGCATCTGGGTGGCTGTGATCACAGGCTTGCCAAGGATGTTACACTTCTTGATTATTTCCTTCTGGATGAGGGGGACCTGTTCTATGGGCATCTCCACACCCAGATCCCCCCTGGCGATCATTATTCCATCTGCCTCTTCGAGGATTTCATCCAGATTCTCCAGGGCCCTGCCACGCTCTATCTTGGCCAGAAGGAAAATCTCCTTGCCCAGCTCTCTGGCGGCCCCACGCACCTTTTTCAGGTCCATGGCGCTTTGCACAAAAGACTGGCTCAGGACATGGAGGCCGTTTTTGAGAGCAAATTCCAGCCACTTCCTGTCCTGGGGTGTAAAGGCCTCTATGCCCAGGTCCACCCCGGGCAGGTTGAGACCCTTGTGGGACCTGAGCTCTCCTCCTGAGGTAACCACACAACGGATCTCATCCCCCCTGATCTCAATTACCTCCAGACCTATGATGCCGTCGTTTAGAAACACCTTGTTGCCAGGCCTCAGCTTCCTGGGAAGGTTCGGCAGTTCCACGCTGAAACCATGCTTGTCTCCCAGCAAGGGGGCTGTGGTTATTGTCAGCTCTCCACCCTTTTCCAGCCAAATGGGTTCAACGGCCAGCCTGCCTATGCGGATCTTGGGGCCTGGCAGATCCCCCAGAAGGGTGATGTGTGTGCCACAGCGCTCAGAGGCTCTTCTGAGTTGGGCCACCACCTCTTCATGCCACTTCTCGTCCCCGTGGGAGAAGTTGAGGCGGGCCACATCCATGCCTGCACGGATAAGGCCCTGCATGACACTCTGATCCTGGGAGGCCGGGCCTATGGTGCAAATTATCTTGGTCTTGCGGCCCCTGAGGGATTCTTTTCCCAACATCACAGCTCCCTGGGCTGCCCCGTGACCGCCAGCACGCTTTCCCATAGGTGCCCCCCCGGGTCTATGCGTTTCCTGGAGGAGACGGCCAGGGGGATGGGCACATGTGTGAAGTGTCCTTTCCAGTAACCCACCACCATGTCGGTTCTTCCGCTCATGGCAGCGTGCACTGCATGATGCCCCAGAAGAAGGCAGAAGGCTGCGTCTTGGGCATTGGGAAGGCCGCTTCTGATGGTGTAGCTAGGATCGATGTATTTGAGATCTATGCGCATCCCTTTTTCCCTGAAATATGCCCTTATCCTGTCTTTCAAGAACAAGCCTATGTCCCCAAGCCTGGGATTGCCCGAGGCATCCCTCTCAGGGGATCCTCCCATGAGTTCCTGGCCCGCTCCTTCGGCCACCACCACAACCGCGTGTGCTCTTTTTTTCATGCGCTCTTCCAGGGCCCTGAGAAAACCCTCCAGTGTAAAAGGCACCTCTGGCACCAGGCAGAAGTTCACGTCATTGTCAGCCAGCACCGTGAAAGCTGCTATGAACCCGGATTCCCTGCCCATGAGTTTCACGAGCCCGATACCGTTTCTTGCGCTTACAGCCTCTGTATGGGCCGATTGGGTGACTCTTCTGGCCTTTGCCACGGCTGTTTCGAACCCGAAGGAGCGCTCGATGAAGGAGATGTCGTTGTCTATGGTCTTGGGAACTCCTATCACGGATATGGCCAGATTCCTCTTCTTTATCTCCTGGGCCAGAGCATGGGCGCCCCTCAAGGTTCCATCCCCTCCTATGGTGAAGAGCACCTGCACGCCCAATTTTTCCAAGGTGTCCACCATGAGAGGAACTTCCTGTGGCCCCCTGGAAGAGCCCAGCATGGTGCCGCCCAGCTGGTGTATCCTGTCCACCACCTGAGGAGAAAGCTCCTCCACGGGGTGGCCCAAACCTGGATTCAATCCCTCGTAACCGTACCTGAAGCCCAGCACAGGGGATATGCCGTAGTGGTAATGAAGGCAAAGCACTATGGCCCGTATAACGTCATTAATGCCTGGGCAGAGCCCCCCGCAGGTGACTATGGCGCAGCGGGTCTTGCCAGGCTCGAAAAAAAGAAGTCTTCTGGGGCCCGCTGCCTCCATGGAAGGAGGACTCTGACCCTGTTCCATGCACTCTATTATCTGATCCGGCCGGGAATGGAACAGTATCCTGTGGGTGTCCTCCACGAATCGAACCCCGCTCATGGAAGACTCAAACCTGCCATGTCCCAGCCTCTCCACCTTGAAATCCAGCTGGAGTGTTTGCACCTGAGACCTCCGCGCAAGAGTCCTTTTTCATGCCACAACAGGTTACCCTCGAATCCCGGTTTCCCACAAGATCTGAGGGAGTGGGTTCTTGGGGCTTGCTCCTGTTTTCAGGCTGCCTTAGAGTGTGAGCCATTGGGACGTGGGAGGTTGCCACATGGCCAGAAGATCAGGCGGGGTTTTGCTGCATATCACTTCTTTACCTTCGGATTTTGGTATCGGGGATTTGGGGCCCTGGGCTTACAGTTTTGCGGACCTGCTGGCTCAGGCAGGCCTGAGCTGCTGGCAGGTCTTGCCCGTGCATCCCACGGATCCCTTAAGTGGAAACTCTCCGTACAGCACCATTTCCTCCATGGCAGGCAATCCTTGTTTGGTCAGCCCCGAGGTGCTTGCAGCCTGGGGGTTGCTGAGCCAGGAAGACATGGCCCGGATCCCAGAGTTTCCTGTGGAAACATGCGCTTACCAGGAGGTGATCCCATATAAGAAGGGGCTGCTCTGGAAGGCCTCGGAGAGCTTTGGTCCATCACACAGGCTGTGGACCCAGTACAGAGCCTTTTGCCAGAGGGAGAAGGACTGGCTGGAAGACTACGTGCTTTTCATCTGCCTCAAGGCCGCACAGGGAGGAAGGGCTTGGGTGAGCTGGCCCCAGGAGCTCAAATGGAGGGAGCCTGGGGCACTGGAGAAGGCCCGTGGAGAGTTGGCTCCAGATCTGGAGAGGGAGAGGATCTTACAGTTTTTCTTTTTCCGCCAGTGGGAAGATCTAAGAGAGCACTGTGGCCGAAAGGGTATAAGGCTCATAGGGGATGTGCCCATTTACGTCAACCATGACAGCGCCGATGTGTGGGCATCCCCTGAGCTCTTTTACCTGGATGAGGATGGAAACCCAGAGGTGGTGGCAGGCGTGCCTCCTGATTACTTCAGTACCACGGGCCAGAGGTGGGGTAACCCCATCTACAGGTGGGATCTCCTGGAGAAGAGGGGTTTCCATTGGTGGCTCAAGAGAATAGGGCAGAATCTCAAGTGGTTCCATCAGATCCGCATAGACCATTTCCGGGGGCTCTTGGGTTACTGGGAGATTCCAGCCTCAGAGCCCACGGCCGTCAAGGGCAGATGGGTGAAGGCGCCAGGGGAGGCCCTTCTTGAGAAGATCCTCTGCATGTTTCCCAGGGAATCCTTGATAGCCGAGGACCTGGGCATCATAACTTCCGATGTCAGAGATGTCATGGATCGTTTGGGCATACCTGGCATGAGGGTCTTGCAATTTGCCTTTTCAGGGGATTTCCCCCAAAACTTCTATCTTCCGCATAATCATGTGCCCAACTGTGTTGTTTACACTGGCACCCACGACAACAATACCATGAGGGGCTGGTTTGAAAAGGAAGCCACTGTTGAGGAGAAAAGAAACCTTTTCCTTTACCTGGGAAAGGAAGTATCCCCGCAGGAGCTGCCCAGGGAAATGATCAGGCTGGCCATGATGTCCGTGGCAGAAACCGTGATTGTGCCAATGCAGGACATCCTGGGCCTTGGGGAAGAGGCCCGCATGAACCGACCCTCCACCACTGAAGGAAATTGGAGCTGGAGACTAAACCCGAAACTCCTGGGGCCGGGCATCCTTGAATGGCTCTCCCGGCTAACCTGGGTGTACGGGAGGAATCCCCATGCTCCATGGGAGAAAGAAGGGCAAGAGTCCCCCAGATTAGATTCGGCTTTGGATGTTGAGAGGGCCTGGAGGAGATGTGATGTTTCTGGTCCCTGGCCCAGAGAGCCCCTCTTGTATGAGATCCACACCTGGGCCTGGCTGGAGGAGTTGAGCAGCAAAGAGGGGAAGCATGTGGATTTGGCCTGTGTGCCAGAGAAGGAGTGGGACAGACTGGCACAGCAGGGCCTGGATGGAGTCTGGCTCATGGGGGTCTGGGAAAGAAGCCCTGCTTCGGCCAGGATGGCATGGGAGGATCAGGGCCTGCGGGCTCAGATGGAAAAGGAGTTCGGAAACCTGGAAAGGAAATGGGTGGTGGGGTCACCCTATTCGGTCAGAAGGTACGTGGTAGACAAGAGACTGGGAGGACCCCAAGGCCTGGCCATTGCCAGGGAAATGCTGGCCAGAAGAGGCCTTCGCCTGATCCTGGATTATGTGCCCAATCATGTGGCCCTGGATCATCCATGGGTGGAGCAACATCCCGAGTACCTGCTGGAGGCAAACCAGGAGGACCTGGACCAAGAGCCCCAGAGTTTCGTGAATCTGGGCGGGCGCATATTTGCTCATGGAAGAGATCCCTTCTTTCCCCCATGGAGGGATACCCTCCAGGTGAATGTCTTCAACCCCGGGTTTAGGCAAGCCTCTTTGGAAGTTCTGCGTTCCATTGCTGATCAGTGCGACGGGCTTCGCTGCGACATGGCCATGCTGCTTTTGGACAAGGTCTTCAAGATGACCTGGGCAGAAAGAGCAGGGGAGTCCCTTTCTGAGGAGTTCTGGACCCAGATGATCCGGGGCCTGCGCCAGAGTCATCCCCATTTGCTGCTTTTGGCAGAAGTTTACTGGGGCCTGGAAGAGGAGCTTCTCAAGCTGGGCTTTGATCTTTGTTATGACAAGGTCTTTTATGACCGACTCATCCATGACAAGGCTCAAAGCCTGCTGGATCACCTGGAGAGGAGCTCAGGCTTTCAAGAAAGAGTCCTTCGCTTCCTGGAAAACCATGACGAGCCCAGGGCTGCAGGGATTCTGACACCAGAGAAACACAGGGCTGCTGCTTTGATCCTGGCCACAGTGCCCGGGGCCAAGCTTTTTTATCACGGACAGTGGGAAGGAAAACAAAAGAGACTTCCAATCCAGATGGGACTTGCCCCGCCTGAGCCCAGCAATGATCAGATAAAAGAGATTTACAAATTGATTTCCCGGTTGTATCGCCGGGTGTTGCCTCCCTCAGGGTTCTGGAAAATTTGCCTGGTGGCTGGCTGGCCAGACAACCATAGCTTCCAGAACCTGCTGGCCTGGGCCTGGGAAAAACAGGCGGAGAGGTTCGCCTTTGTCTTGAACTTCAGCGGGAGCCCTTCACAAGGGCTCCTGAGACTTCCCTGGGAAGATCTGGGTGTGGGCCACTGGATTTTGCAAGACCTGGTAGGTGGTGAGACATACAGAAGAGAAGGCTCAAAGATGCTCCAGGAGGGGCTCTTCGTGGATCTGGCCCCGTGGCAGGCCCATCTGTTCCTCTTGAGCAAGGCCTGAGTCTGATCATCTGGGATTCCAAGAGGCATGCACACCATGAAATTTTTTTCCCAGATGTGCCAATTTTTGTCATGCGGGAGCCTCCAAATCTTGGACTCAGAGATTTTTATTTGAAAGATTTCTGCCTGGGGTCCTTTTGGGTCTGGAATGGGGGAACCGTTTGAAACAGGAAACAGGACCTTTGGGTCATGGAAGAGTTTATTGCAGGATATCAATGTCTTAACATCCGACACCCGGGTCTTCTGAAATTTGCTGGCCGAGATCTTCTGTGGCTGGCCAGATACTCGATTCAGGCATGAATCGGCCCGGGCTACAAGGGGGAAAACTTGATTCATTGATCCTGGCACTATTGTTGCAAACAAAGAATAATGCCACCAGGGGTGGAAAGATTTGATTCAAGGAGGGAAAGCCATGAGAAAGAGTGTGGGGATATTTGTTGCGGTTTCACTTGTTCTGGTTTTGGCCTTGGCAGGAGATGGCCTTGCTGCAAAACCGGATCCAACTGCTCAGTGCCAGTCCAAAAAGGTCAATGCTGCCAGTATCTTCGTGAAAAAGCTCTTCTATGGTGAGGCTTCGGAGCTCAAAAATGAGGATTTTGATCTGGACGCCTTTGTTTTAGAGGCCGAGAGCCAGTTTGAAGACAGGTGGACTGCGGCCGAGAATTCTGACAATTGCGATTTTCCCTTCGGGCTGGATATAAGCGTATCCGATGGAACCGTCAACTTCGTAAATCTGGGCGAACTCATCGCCTGGATCGAGGGGCGGGTCGGAGATATTGTGTACTTGGTCTTGGACGGCGTGGATGATACCGAAAAGAATTCCGTAAACCTCGGGGCAGAGCTCTTGAGGGCTGCCGGGCAAAAGGCCTTCAGCCTGCTTAAGGCAGAGGCCCAAAACCTGCAGAAGCCCAATGACGCCAAAAGGAACCGGGCCAGGGAAAGGGCCATGAACAAGTTTGGAAGCACATATGAAAAGAGGGTTCAGAAAGCCCAGGGGAAAGGGGTTGATGTAACTGACTTCACAGACGACGCAGATTCAAATGGAACCTGGGATATTTTGGAACAAATGGAAGCTGAGATCGACTTGTTGGTTGAGGACATCTTGACTGTGTTCACGGCCCAACCCAGCACCTAACAGGCCTTGTTTTTGACCTTGTGGGGGAGGGGCCAAGCCCCTCCCTCTAGTATTTTGATTTTGCAACCGCCCATGGAAAACCCCTCCAGCCGGAAACAAACAACATTCTTGGGTCACATGAGCTCCTGGTAAACCTGCCCCTGAGCTATATCGGCCTTAGGCAAGCTCAATATTGCCAAAGCTGCCTTCTTATGAGGGCCAGGTCCTCGGGCTCTGGCTGGAAAGGGAAACTCCTTATGTCCTCACCTGGTGCGCAGTCTCCATAAGGCCTGGTGCAAACTGCCTTGCCATCAGGCCCGGGGCAGCCGCTTGTCATGAAGGGAAGCCCAGAGGCGATTACCCTTTCCAGTTCCACCGGGCTCAATCCAAAGGAGACTATCTGCCCCTTCTCGTTGAATGAGAAATCCCTGGCCTCTGCCAGGTCCTGGTCTATGAGATACCTGGCCAGCTGGCACCTTCGATACTGTCCCGCAGGGGGCTGAGGATGCTCCTTTAGTTGGGATCCTGGCTCGGGGAAAAAGCTGAATAGATGGGTGGAGCCTCCTTGTTTGCGGATCCTGTCCATGAGCCTTATCATCTGTTCTTCTGTCTCTCCCAGCCCAACTATGAGATGGATTCCCACATGGTCTTGGCCGAAGATCTCCAAGGCCTCCTGGAAGAGCTCCCAGTACTTCTCCCATCTGTGCGGACCCCTGACCCCCTTGCCCCTGAACTTGTCGAAGATCTCGGGGGTGGCCCCATCCACTGCTATGCCAAGCCTGTCCACGGGGATGGCCCTGTATCTTTCCAGGTGCTCACGCCTGAGAAGCGTGGGTGTACAGAGAAGAGAAAGGGGAATCCCAGGAAGTTCCTGATGAAGCCTCTGCAGTATGATTTCAGAGTCTTTGACCGCCTTTCCATTGGTTATCATGGAAAGGCAGATGCGCTTCACCTGGGGGTTGGTCTTGCTCCTGGAGATGATCTCCTCCAAGGAGACCACTGGCCAGTCCACCCGGATGAAGCTCTTCTTGTCGTAGGTGCCCTGCCTTGCCCTCTGAAGGCCGCAGTAGGCACAATTGGCCGCACAGCCCTCTCCATAGGTCATGAGCAGGTTTATACACTCCAGCCTGGCGTTTCTGTAAAAACTGCCTGTTTTCATGCCCAGGGTCATGGCAGCAGCCAGACTTATACGCAGGAATTCAGGACTCTCAGATGATTGCGCAGACACTTCTCCCATTTCCTCCTCGGATTTTTTACTGGGCCCTTTCAGATGTGTCCTGACCCATGGAAAAACCCGCAAGCTCCCCAGGCACCGAACAGCATGTGGGCAGAAACTCCACCTCTAACCCCAGCTCTCGGGCTGCCTTGAGCGTCTCTTCGCTGTAAAGGGCTATTCGCTGCACCCCTGCCTCCAGGGCCAATCTTTCCAGCTCCAGTCTCTGTTTGCCCCTGGGCCTGGCGCAACCAAGGGTTATGAACGCCTCGGGAAACATGAGACGGCTTTCTGCTATGAGTCTGGCCACTTCCACCGGGCTGGCCGATGCGGCCTGCCCAAGAGGCGTGCCTCTTAGGGGCATGAAGGCCACCCATACCAGCAGCTCCACAGGATAGCGCCTCAGGATTTCCAGCCCCTTTCTCTCCCCCACTATCTGCCCGGCGTGAACACCTGCCACAATGTGAGGAGCCACCCTAAGCCCGCAGCCATAAAGCGCATCCAGAGTCTCTTCCAGAAGCTCCAGGCCCTGTTCCAGATGCATGATGGAGGCCCATGTCTCTCGGGCCCCCACCACTTCCACCAGCACCTGGTCCACCCCCGCTTCCTTCAAGGCCCTGGCAGTGGGCCCATCCACCATGCCCGAGTGCACTGAAACGTGAAGACCTGTGGATGCCTTCACCTTTTCCAGCCCCTCCAGGAATCCTCTCCATGGAAGCCTTCCCTGGGTGTCGCTGCCGCCCGTGACCAGGCAGCCCAAGGATCCCTCTGCCTCCAGCCTGAGACACAACTCCAGCAGCTCCCTGGAGTCCTGGACGCTGTGCATGGGCTCCAGGATCTTCCCCCGGCAATGCTCACAGCCCAGGCTGCACCTGCTTCCTGTTATGGAGATGGCCGGGTAAAGCCCTGTTTTCCCGTCCACTATGAACATGCCCGGAAGGCAAAGGGTTATCTTGTTTCCGAATCGCTCCCTGGAGATGGCCCTGGCCTTTCTCAGGAGTTCCTGGAGGGGCTCTGCCATCTTGTTCAGTTCCTCCCCCACAAGAAATACTCCCTGAAGGCCACCCAGTGGGAACGCACCAGGGCCTCAAAGGAGCCCTTGAGCCAGTCCTGCTCCATGCTCTTTCTGTGGAGCACTGCCCGCTCAAGGCCAGGTAGAAGCAAGTCCCTCCACCTCTGCTCATATTCCCCCAGTCTTTGTGCATTTCCTGAGCAGAGGGCCTCCCGGGCCGCCAGGCCCGCCATCTCCCCGCAGATGAGGGCATTGGGGATGCCTCCTCCTGTGACAGGATCAGTATGTCCCGCGGCGTCTCCGGCCAACAATATGGTACCCGAGGCCGTGATGGAATGAGGGCCTCCCACTGGAACAAGGCCTCCTGTGGCAGGACCCTCCAGCCTGCCCACCAATCCTTTTTGCCTGAGCTTTTCCAGGAACCAGCTAAGAAGCTGGGATATTCTTCCGGCCTGAGATCTGTCCACCCCCAGCCCCACATTGGCCCAGTCCCCTTTTGGGAAAAGCCATGCGTATCCCCCTTGGAAGGCAGGCCAGAAATGGACCTGGGTGCAGGAAAGGGGGGTCTTCAATTCTGCTCTCACCTGCAAAGCGTAAAGAAAGGCCTTGTGCCTGAGGCCCAGGGCCTGGGCGGCCCTGGAAAGGGGGCCGTCTGCCCCTATGAACAAAGGAGCCTCAAGCTCCAGGAATTGGCCCTGCACAAAGAGGCTCACCCTCCCATTTTCCACTTTTTGAACCCTGGCCCCTTTGATGAGGCGAGCCCCGGCCTCCTGGGCCTCAAGGGCCAGCTTTTGGTCCAGTCTGTTCCTGTGCATTACAACACCCGGCCAGTGGTTCTCTGCCAGGAGCCTGTCCTGCAGGTATGTGTGCATGCCCTCCACCTCTTGTGCCCAGCAGGTTCGGGGAAACCTGAGGGCCACGGCCATGGGCACGTACTCGGCGCACTGCACGGGCTCGCCCACCACCTTGCGGCGCTCCAGTACAAGGGTCCTTAGGCCGCCCAAGGCCGCCTGCCTTGCCGCCGAGCAACCGGCCGGGCCCCCCCCTATGACAACCAGGTCCCACTTCCCGGCGCATATGGGCTCCTCCATGCTCATGCTGCCCTCCGGGCCAGAGACAATACCTTTTTCAGGAGCCTCAGGTTTATGTGGGTCTGGTGTTCGAAGCCACCCTGGTATGCGTCGCGAGCCTTGCCCAGGTCGTAACAGGTGGTGCTGTCCATGCCCACAAGCACCCCTGGCACACCGGCCTGCTCGAACTCCTGGGCATGTTTCACATAGAAGCCTTCGCAACAGCAGCCCAGAAAGCCTCTGGCCCCTTGCGTCTTCAACTTCTCCAGATTTTCCATGAGATTCTCGAAGCTGGTCACGGTCACGGGCTTGAGACCATATTGCCTTGCCAGGGCATAGCCTTCTCCTATGGAGCAAAGCCCGCATTCATAACAGCCGTCCGAGTGGCGAAGCTCGCAGGTCAGATCCTTGGAACAGTAGGGCAGCAAGAACCAGTCCATTCCGCGGCTCAAGACCTGGGGAAGGCTCCCCCCCACAGGGAAAAGCTCATGGGTCTCGTGAAAAGAGAATCCCAACTCCAGATATGGAAGTTTGCCCAAAGCCTTGGCAAAGGCCTCAAAAAAATCCCTCATACCCAGGGAGGGGAAAGGGCTGGGGACCTGGGAGAAAAAGTTGCTTAGGATCTTTTCCACCTCCTCCATTTTGGCCGGCACGTCCTTGAACCTGCTTTCCAGGTCATAAACAGCCCTTGCCGGAAAGGCGAAGAAATCTCCTGAGATCACAGCAGAGCGGATCCTCTTCCTGGCAGGATCCAGGTCCAGAAGAAGCCTTATGAGTCCTCCCTCTCCCTTGTGAAGGGCCTTCATGAAGCTTCTACCTTGGGAGACATGGCTTCGCCTGTCCACCCAGGAGGGTGAAGAGAACCTGGGCAGAAGGGCCTCAAGCCTCTCCTGCTCCCAGGCAGTCAGGCCGGATCTTGTGAACTCCACATCAAGACCCCTGGCAAAGCCCCTGATCAAAGCTTCCTTTATGTGGGCTGCCTGGGGCAGGTAACCCAGCTCCCTTTTCATGGTGGTCACCCTTTCCATGAGGGAGTCCACCTCGTGGGCCTTGAGCTTTTCCATGGGAACTCTAAGGGCCCTCAGCATCTGCCATATGTCCAGATCCACCAGAAGGGTGCCTTGAAAAAGAAACGCCTCACCCTCGGCAGTGCCTCCTGTGCCCGATATCTTTCGGCCTCTTATCTCTATGTCGTTTCTGGGCCTGAAGCACAGGGGAAGCCCGAAAGCCTCTTGCAGGGCGCCACAGAAGATCTCTGAGAGCTTGCGGGCCACCTGCTCGGGGGAACCCCCCAGGACAGGGTCTTCTCTATGGGCTATGATCTCCCAGCCTATGTGGCTGGGCTCGAAGAGGATGGCACCTCCGCCAGTGATGCGGCGGTTGACCTCTATGCCCTGCCTCTGGCAAAAATCAAGCCTGAGTTCCTGGTCCAACTGCTGATGGTAGCCAACCAGGGCAGAGGGTCTTGAGAACTGCAGGAAACGAAGCGTGTCCGGACCAAGACCACGAGCCCTGGACTCCAGAAGAACCTGATCCAGGGCCATGTTCTGGGCGGCATTTCTAAAGCCTGTGTCCAGCAGTCTCCAGATCCTCTTGGAGCTCATGCTCATGACTCTGTTTGGCCTTTTTTTCTCACGAGGATCTGGCCCATCGGGAGGGGATCCTCGATTCCCCTGAAAGAGAATTTGCCCTAGTCTCTCGGGGAGCAAAGAGCCTGGCCCCTTTCCCCGGGGTCTTGTCTATTTTTGCATGTTATGGGGCGGGGATAAACCCCGGGGCCTGGAAGCCCAGGAGCATTTGGGCTTGGGTGTGGCAGCCCGCTCAGGCTTGATCCAGTGCCTGCCTTACCTTGTTGGCCAGGTCTTGGCGGTTGAAGGGCTTCTGTATGAAGCACGCCCCCTGCTCCAGCACTCCATGATGGGATATGGTGTTGGTGGTATAGCCGGACATGAAGAGGCTCTTGACCGAGGGCCTCATGGCCCGGATTCTCTGGGAGAGCTCCTTACCGTTCATCAGGGGCATGACCACGTCCGTGAGAAGCAGATGGATCTCCCCATGGTGTTTTTCACAGATGGTCAAGGCCTCTCCTGGGCTGGAAGCTTCAATCACCTTGTAACCCAGATGCTCCAGCATGGTCTTTGCCAACTTCCTGACGCTCTCTTCATCTTCCACCAATAGAACCGTCTCAGAACCTCTTGGCTCATGCAGAGGGGCCTTGGGCACGGCTTGCACCTCTTGTTCCTGGCCCCCATGGCGGGGAAAGTAAAGCTTCACTGTGGTGCCTAGGCCTGGCTCGCTGTAGAGCTGGATGAGACCTTTGTTCTGCTTCATTATGCCATACACAGTTGAAAGCCCCAGGCCTGTTCCCTTGCCCTCCTCCTTGGTGGTGAAAAAGGGCTCGAAGGCTTTTTCCATTGTCTCCCGGTCCATTCCACAGCCTGTGTCCGTCACGGCCAGAAGCACATACTCCCCTGCAGAAGAGCCCGGATGGCTTTGGCAGTATTTTTCATCCAGCAAGACGTTTTGGGTCTCAAGCAATAATTTGCCGCCTGAGGGCATGGCATCTCTGCTATTGACCACCAGGTTGGCCAAGGCCTGGTCCAGTTGGGCCGGGTCCATGAACACAGGCCACAGGCCCTCCTGTGGAGTTATCTGGAGCAGGATATCCTCGCCCACGATTCTTCGAAGCATCTTCTCCATTCCCAAGAGCTGCTCATTTATGTCCAGGCTCCTGGGTGAGATGATCTGCTTTCTGGAAAAAGCCAGTAACTGCCTTGTAAGCTCGCTGGATCTTCCTGCTGCATTCAAGATCTCACGGATATCCTGGTACAGGGGATCTGCTGGGCTTAGCCTCTGAAGACAGATTTCCGCATAGCCCTGTATGATGGTTAGCATGTTGTTGAAGTCATGAGCCACGCCTCCTGCAAGTCTGCCCACAGCTTCCATCTTCTGGGCCTGGCGAAGCTGTGCTTCCAATTTTTCCCTCTCCTCTGTGGACTTCACATATTCTGTTATGTCCACCCAGGCCCCGATGGCCTCCACAGGCTCTGCCCTTTCATCCCGCAGGATTCTGATCTCGTCTCGCACCCACATGTAACTGCCGTCTTTTCTGCGGAACCTGTATCTTTGGGTCAAGGTTTTCCCAACCCGGCTCCACATGGTGTTTTTGAGCTCCAGGGCCCGATCCATATCCTCGGGGTGCAGGTTGTCCTCCCACCAGCCAGGCTCCATGGCTTCCTTCACGCTGTAACCGGTTATTTCTGTGATGTTGTCGCTTATCCATATGGTTCTGGTTTGTCCCTCTCTAGGGGCCAGGATATAGGTCACTATGGGGCTCGTGGAGAGCACGTGGGCCAGGAGGCTGTAGGTGTCCCTCAACTCCTGTTCTAGCTTTAGCTTCTCTGTGATGTCCATACCTGTGCCAAGGATGTACGGAGCTTCTCCTTCAGGGGAGGGAAGGGGAGAGCATCTCCACTCTATCATTCGTTCCAGGCCCTCTTTGGTGCGCCAGGGATTGAGGTGTGGGAGCCTTAGGCTTGGATCATGTGGGTTGGAGAAGCGGGCCTTAACTGTTGGGTGCCACTCTTGGGGCACCAGCAGCTCCAGGAAGTCTTGTCCCAATACCTCTTGCTTTTTGAAACCCGTCAGCTCCTCGCAGGCCCTGTTGAAAAGAACTATCTTTCCCTGTGGGTCTGCCATGACGATGAGGACCTCTGCGGTCTCCAAAAGGGCTTCCAATTGCTTTAAGGATCTCTCCAGTCTTTCGGCATACCTTTTCTCTTGGGTTATGTCCTTGGCAGCCCCGTAAATCCTCACTACCCTTTCATGGTTCTTGTCCCAAACCGGTATGGCGTGATCCCTGATCCAGCGTATATCCCCAGAGCGGGCCACAAACCTTGTTTCTATGACATCCACCTGGCCGCAAGCCACTTTCCGGGCATGTTGGAGCATGCCAGGGAGATCCTCTGGATAAACCATGCTTTGCCAGCCGCCCCTGGCATCCACTTCTTCCAGTGTGAAACCGAATACCCTCACGAAGGAGTCCGAGACCCACTCGCCTTCCAGGGAACCATCCTCCTTGACCTTGAATGAGTAAAGGTAATCCGATACCACCGCACAGATGGACCTGAAGCGTTCCTCGCTTTCCTCCAGGGCCTCTTGGACTTCCAGGGATCTTATGATGAAGGGGCATTTCTCCCCGAAAACGAGGTCCACCTCGCCCCTACGGAGGGCCTCCATGGTCTCTTCCAGCTGGGCCAGACGAGCCTCCAACTCCTGGTATGTTGGTTTTTGTTTGGTCATGTTCAATCCCCCTCCCGCTGGATCCCCAGGAGCTTGAGGAGCCTGGAAGGATCGCTCAAGCCACCCACGATACGGATCTGGGCAGAGGGCTCATAGATCACCAAGGTAGGCGCCACCAGCACGTTTTCCTCCAAGGCTATCCTGAAATCCTCAAGCACATCCACCACCTCCAGACTGTAACGCCCTTGCAGGTAATCCCTGCAAACTCTTTCAATGGTAGCCTTGGCCACACGGGAGTTGGGTTGGTCTCCTGCCACAAAAAGCCTCATCCTCAGTGGAGGCCCCTTTTTCTCATCACCATGGTGCTCCATGCCCGGCATCTCCTCACTCGCCCTTGGACGCAAACAGTTGTGATGGGATTCCCTCTTCCCTCAGGCTCAACCTCTCTGCAGTTTCCTTGCTGGCCCTCTCTTTTTCTGCAATGAGTCTCTCCAGCTCCCATCTGGCCTGCTGGATCTGGGCTTGGAGTCTTGCCTGCTCCGCCTCCAAGGCAGCCTCCAGGCGCTCCAGATCCATCTTTCTGAGCCTGATCTCCGCCTCCATGCGGCGAACCTCTTGAGCATCTCTGGCTTCCTGGAGCTTTCTGGCTGTGCCTGTGAGGACCCCTCCTGGGCCGCTGTAAGCATCCATGATCTTGATGCCCTCATCTGTTATCACGCACTCCCTGAGCTGGTTGGAGTGGGCCGAACCCCTGCTCTTGAGCACCTGCAAGACCCTGTTGGTCTCCCCGTCGCCGTGCACATAAGAAAAGAAGACCACAGTGTCTATCATGGAGGAAATTCCATTACCGGATATTTCCAGGTGGGCCTTGCTGCCCGAGGTCTGGTTCACAAGAAAGATGGTTGTTCCCCTCTGCTTGAGGAAGTTGAGTAGCCTGAAGAGAAAGTCGAAGGCAGCCTGCTGTCCTCCCATGCGCTGGCAGGCTGAGATGGCATCCACCACCACATGGTGGGGTTGGAACTCCTCCACCTGATCCACCACTGCCATGAGATGTTCCTCGGCCCCCCTGCTCTCTGGCATGGGAGTAAGGAATCTCAGAAGTCCTTTTTCCCTAAGGGGAGCCAATTGAATCCCAGCGCTGGTGACGTTGCTCACCAGTGCCTCCTCGGACTCCTCGAAGCTCACGTACAGCGCGCGCTCACCCCTGTGGCAAGCCTTCTCCACGAAGCTGCAGGCCAAAAGTGTCTTGCCGGTGCCTGGCTCTCCTGCCAGAAGCACGCAGGAGCCCCTGAAAAAACCACCTCCCAGAAGCCCGTCCAATCTCTCCACCCCCGAGGGAAGCCTCTCCCCAAAGGCTTTGTGAAGGAGCTGGAAGGCGGTGATGGGAAGAGTCTTTATGCCCGAAGATGTTATGGAGAAGGGATACTCGTTCCTGCCAAAGTCTGAGCCCCTGTACTTGACCACCCTGAGTCTTCTGGTGCTTACCTGATTCATTACCCTGGCATCCAGGGCCAGCACGCAGTCGCTCATGGAATAGAAAAAGTCCCGCAAATCCTTACTCGGTCCTGTTTCGCGGGGCTTCAGGGTCATGATGGTTGTAAGCCCAGAGTCAGAGAGCCAATCAGCCAGAAGATGCAGCTCCGCTCTTACCCTGGAGGGCCCTTTCATGAGTCCCAAAAGCACATCCAGAGCATCCAGCATCACTCTTTTGGCCCCCATCTCCTGGGCCTTACCCGAGATGATAGCCATCATGGGCTCCAAACCGAAATCCCCTTCCACATCCCCCCTGATGCTTGTCTTGCCTTCCATGAGCAAGAGCTTCCCCTGTGCTTCCAAAGCGGGCAAGTCAAAACCCAGTGTCAAGGCATTTTGGCGAAGCGCCTGGGGAGTCTCCTCCAGGCTTAGCATTATTCCGGCATCCCCGTTTAAAGCCGCCCTGTAAAGGATCTCAAGACCCATAACCGTCTTGCCAGAGCCCGGCTCTCCGCAGATCAAGGTAGTGCGGCCCTGGGGGATTCCGCCGCAGAGGATCTGGTCAAGACCCTCTATGTAGGTGGGCAGTTTGGGAAGGGCCACGGCCTGGGTCTCTCTTTGCTGCTTATCAGTGGTAGGTCCTGCCATGTGATCTCCCTTTCCTTAGAATTGGTTTCGAGGAGGAGAAGAGGGCCTTGGGTTCAAAATGGACCTATTATATCAAACCTTGAGCTCGTGCAATCAGGTTCAGGCAGGCCCCCAGGCCGGCTTTTTTGAGTCTGGTTTTTTTGGACAGGCCTTCCCCCGGGCACAAAGAGGAGTCGTGCTGGGCCCTCGATGTGAAACCTTGGCCTTGGGCTAAGGGCCCGGGGAATATGCTTGCAAGTCCCATTTGTCCATGGCCTTGCTTTGCAGGAGAACCTGGAAGCCTCCCTGGGGAGGCTGGGGTGTAAGGAGCTTTCTTAAGGCCAGTTTCTCTGCCCAGAAGGAGGCAGGACTCATCTTGTCTCGCCTGGCCTCCAGCATTTCCATTTCCCCGAGCAGACCCATTTTCCACAAAAACCTGTCTTGGGGTATTAGATGCACCAGGGAGAGTCCCTTTTTCTCGCCCGCCCAGATCAAAGCCTGGAAATTCACATGGGAGCAAATGTCCTGGCCACCCGGAAGCCTGTAAGGATCAGGGCTGGCCAGATGGCCCCTGTAGGCCATGAGGGTGCCTGCGGGCCTAAGAGGATGAAAGGCTTCCTGGCCGCTGTATCCGAAATCCACGGTCATCACAAATCCCCTCTCCAGGCTTTCCGCCACCTTCTCCATCCACTCCAAGGCGGCCAGCCCCACCTCCACCCGCTGTCCCTCAATAAGCTTTGCACCCAGGCTCTGGAGCAACTCCAGGATGCGCTCATCTGTGGGAGGGGCCAGGACCTCTTTTATCCCCTCCCTGCTTACATCCACCAGAACCTCCTGGAGCTTCCCCGAGCGCATCTCCACCAGATGCACGGGCATGGCATCCACCAGCTCATTGGAGACAATACAACCCACCATGGGTGGCAGACCTTGGAATTCCTCCACGCCCATGTAATTCACTGTTTCCTGCTCCCCCAAGGTTTCCTCCTGCATCTTAAGGAGCCGGTGGCTTCTGTCCACCAGGATCACCTGGGAGCCCTTGAAAAAAGAGGGCGCTTTTTCTCGGATGAGATCCAGCATGTGGTGGCAAAGAAGCCCTTTTCCTCCTCCCATTTCCACCAGGGTGAAACCAGGGGGCTCTCCCATGAGCCTCCAGATCTGAACCACCTGTCTTCCCATGAGCCTTCCAAAGGCTGGGTGCACAGAAGGATAGGTCAGGTAATCCCCGTGTCTTCCCATGGGCGGAGGACCGGCTGTGTAGTAACCCAGCTGCGGGTGATACAGACAGAGCTCCATGTAAAGGGCAAAGGGAATGGGTCCCTGGACCAGGCAAAGCTCCACCAGATGCTCCCTGAGCTTCTTTAGCCTTTGCTGCTCCGAAATCCCTGTGCCGGCCTGGCCAGTACTTATGCCCAGCGATTCCAAAGCCCTCTCTCCCCAAAAGCTTTCTTGCCCAGTATACAAAACAGCCCCCAAAACTGCCATTGTCGCAGACCATGCTTTTGGCAAGAGCACCCAGATGGGCTAAGATCCCTCAAGGATTTCTTTGCCCGGGGCTCTTCACCCTTCACAGCTCTTGTTTTTCGATGTATTAGATAGGGTAGAGAATCCCGCAGCTTCATGCACAAGGAAGAGGGGTTTTCTTCCCGGGGGCAGAAACCACCTCAGAGAGGGGTGGAATTTCCAGTTTTTCAGGCATTGTCCACAATAGATCCAAGGAGGAAAGGAGGAGTCAAAGATGGGGATCTGCAAGAGATCATGGAAGCTCATATGGGTTTTTTTCCTGGTTGCCTCCCTCGGCCTGTGGCCGCAGGTTTCAGAGGCGGCCAAGCAGGTGGTTAAGGTGGGGCTTTCGGCTCCCCTTACCGGGGATTGGGCCGAGTACGGCAATGATTTCAAAAGGGCTGTCCAGATGGTCTTTGACAAGGTGAACAAGGAGGGGGGCATCAACTCCACCAGGCTGGAGCTGGTGGTTCTGGACAGCCGCGGAGATCCCAAGGAGGCCGTGCTCATAGCAGAGAAACTGGTGGCCGACCCTGAGGTCATAGCCGAGATAGGGGACTTCAGCAGTTCTTGTAGCATGGCAGCCGCCCCCATCTACGAGGCTGCCAAGATGGTGCAGCTCTCTCCCACCACATCCCACCAGGACTGGACCAAGAAGGGGGAATACATGTTCAGGGTGGTGGCCACCCAGGGCTTCGAGGGGCCCTACAATGCCAGGTGGGCGGTCCAGGAGCTGAAAAAGAGAAAGATTGCCACCATCTACATCAACAATGACTGGGGTGTAGACGCCAACAAATACTTCGTCATGGAGGCCAAGAGGCTGGGGGCCGAGGTGCTGGCCGAGGAAGCCTTCACCCCGGGCGAGAAAGACTTCACCGCCATTCTCACCAAGATCAAGAGGTTGAACCCTGAGCTGGTATATCTGCCAACCTTTTACGCGGATGCAGCTGCCATCCTGAACCAGGCCAAGCGCATGCACTTCAAGCCCGTGGTTTTGGCCAACAGCTCTTTGTTTTCCCAGAAGACCATAGAGTTGGGAGGGGATGCGGTGGAGGGGATCCTCATACCCGCCAACTATTTCAGCACTGATCCCAGGCCTGGCGCCCAGAGATTCACCAAGGAGTACAGGGAGCTTTACGGCACGGATCCCAACCAGTTCGCGGCCCTTGCCTATGATGCGGCTGGTCTTTTGGTGGAGGCCCTGAAAAGGGTTGGGGTGGATGATCGCTCCAAGGTGCGCCAGGGGCTTCTGGAGATCAGGGGCTTCGAGGGGGCCACAGGACCCATCACATATGAGCATGGCCGGGACCCAGCCAAGGAGCTGGTGAAGATTACCATCAAACAAGGCAAGTGGGTACTTTATCAACCTTGATGAAGGCTAAGTCCGGGAGGGGATCTTGGGTCTCCCCTCCTCAATGCTCCACGGAGAGGCTTTGAAGTGATACTGGAGCAGCTTGTCAACGGGCTCACCCAGGGAGCGGTATATGCACTGCTGGCCCTGGGCTTTACCATGATCTTCGGGACCCTAAGGATGGTCACCTTTGCCCACGGGGAGGTTTACATGATAGGGGCCTATGTGGGCTTCGAGGTGATCCGGCTGATATCACCCAATTTTTTCCTGGCCTTGGCAGCGGCTCTGGCAGCCACCGCCTTGCTGGGTATAATCATCGAGATCCTGGCCTTTCATTTCCTCAGGGATGCCCCCCACTCCACCTCCCTGCTTGTGACCATAGGTGTGTCCATTGTCTTGGTGAATGCCACCCAGCTTCTCTGGGGGCCTGAGACCCTGGCCCTGCCCCATGCGCTTCTGGATCGCATGGATTACGGAGAGGTGGAGATAGGGGGTGTGTACATCACCTACTTCCAGGTCCTGGTCATGGGGGTCACCGTGCTGCTCATGCTCATTCTCTACTTCTTCATAAACCGGACCAGGCTGGGCATGGTGATCAGGGCCACGGCCCAGGACTACGAGGCTGCGTACGCCATGGGCGTGAATGTTGACCTGGTCTTCATGGTGGCCTTTGCCGTGGGCTCCATGCTGGGGGGAGTGGCCGGTGTCTTGGTGGGGGTCTACTACAACCTGTTTTATCCCACCATGGGAGGTCTATACGGCTTGAAGGCCTTCAGCGCAGCCGTGGTAGGGGGGCTAACCAGTCTGCCTGGAGCAGTGGTCTCAGGCCTCATGATAGGGGTGGTGGAGACCTTCACTGTGGAGCTGGGCACCTCCAGTCTCAGACACATGGTGTCTTTCCTCTTGATGATCCTGATCCTGATCTTCAGGCCCTCAGGCCTCTTCAGAGGAAAAGAACTGGTGAGAGTGCGGGGGGATTGATGCCCAAGCCAGTCAGAGAGCTTCTGGCCAATTCCCCCTGTCTTGCCATCCTCATAGGGCTGATTCTGGTCCCGCAGATTGTGAGCAACCTCTACGTGCTCCAGGTGATGAGCTTCATGGGGATCTATGTGATGCTGGCCCTCAGCCTGAACCTCCTCAACGGGTACCTGGGCCTTCTCTCCATAGGACATGCGGCGTTTTACGGCATCGGAGCTTACAGCTCGGCCAAGCTGGTCATGGAAGCGGGATTTCCTTTCCTGGCCGCCATGCTGGGTGCAGGGGCCGTATCGGGCTTCTTCGGCTATTTCATAGCCAGGCCCACCTTGCGCCTCTCAGGGATCTACATGACCCTGGCCACCCTGGGCTTCAACATGGTGCTGTTCCTGGTGCTTCAGAACTGGATGAGCTTTACCAACGGCCCCCTGGGCATAATGAACATACCCGGGCCGGTGATCTTGGGCTGGAAGGTGGATTCCAGGGCCGATTACTACTACCTCATGATCATCCTGGTGGTGCTCACTCTTGTGAGCATGCGACGTCTCATGAACTCCAGATTCGGCCGCGCCCTCGTGGCCATAAGGGAAAACGAGCTGGCTGCCGAGGCTGCCGGGGTGCACACCACCCGATACAAGGTGCAGGCCTTTGTGCTCTCTAGCTTTTACGCCGGTGTGGCGGGAAGCTTCTATGCCCACTTCGTCAAGTTCATAAGCCCCGACAGCTTCTACATATATGAGTCTTTTGTGCTACTGGCCATGCTGGCCCTGGGAGGACAGGGCAATCTCATAGGGCCTGTGGTGGGGGCATGTTGTCTCATAGTGATTCCAGAGGTCTTCAGATTCCTACAGGAATACAGGATGTTCGTGTACGGCGGGATCCTGGTGGTCATGATGCTCTTCAGAAGGCAGGGAATACTGGGAGGCAGGGATTACAGCCTCCGACTGCCCTGGTTCCAGGAGAAACCCAGGCAGGTTTACCTAAGGGGCGACAAGTTCCTGCCCGAGGAAGAGCAGACCCCTTCCTTGGGGGGCTAGCAGTATGGAAACAAAAGAAAACTCCAGGCCCTTGCTGGAGGTGGAGCGGGTAACCAAGCTCTTTGGGGGTCTGGCGGCTCTCAAAGAGGTCTCCTTCAAGGTGCAGGAAAAAGAAATAGTGAGCCTCATAGGCCCCAACGGTGCAGGCAAGACCACCCTTTTCAACTGCATCACAGGCACCAATCCGCCCAGCTCTGGCAGCGTGCGTTTCCTGGGGGAGGATCTTACGGGTCTTGCTCCCCACGAGGTGGCCAGAAAGGGTATTGCCAGAACCTTCCAACACATACGTATCTTCGGCCGCATGAGCGTCTTGGACAATGTGAAGGTGGGCAACGACCATCTAGGACGCACCGGAGTCTTGAGCGCTCTTCTTAGGCCTCCGTGGGTCCGCAGAGAGGAAGAGGCCACCACCCAAAGGTGCATGGAGGTGCTTGCCCTCTTTGGAGAGAGGCTGCTTCCCAGGCTGGATCATTATGCTCACACCCTCTCCTATGCCAACAGGCGGCGCCTGGAGGTGGCCAGAGCCCTGGTCTCGGATCCCAAGCTGCTGCTGCTGGACGAGCCCACTGCCGGAATGAACCCCAGGGAGACCCAGGAAGTGGTTGACCTCATAAGACTGATCAGGGACCGCGGGCACACGGTGCTCGTGATAGAGCACAAGATGAAGGTCGTCATGAAGGTCTCAGACCGGATAGTTGTCTTGGATCACGGAGAGAAGATCGCCGAGGGGACCCCAGATGAGGTGATGGCAAACCAGGAGGTGATCAAGGCATACATGGGAGGGCGTAGAGCAGGTGCTGAAACTCATTGAAGTGGACACTTTTTATGGACCCATCCATGCCCTCAAAGGGGTCTCACTCCAGGTAGAGGAAAAGGAGGTGGTCTGCCTTCTGGGCGGGAATGCCTCGGGCAAATCCACCACCATGAAGACCATCTTGGGGCTAGTGAGACCAAGGAGGGGGGTGGTGGAGTACCGTGGGTCACGCATAGATGGGAGACCCCCGTCAGAGATAGTCAAGGCAGGGATCTCACCTGTGCTTGAGGGCAGACGGCTGTTTCCTTATCTCACGGTGCAGGAAAACCTACTCATGGGGGCCTACACCCGCAAAGATAAATCAGATGTGCGGCAGGACATGGAAAAACTCCAGGAGTTGTTTCCCATCCTGGCTCAGCGAAGCCAGCAGCTGGCCTCTACCCTGAGCGGGGGCGAGCAGCAGATGGTGGCCATGGCCAGG
This sequence comes from bacterium, assembly GCA_037481695.1. Classification (NCBI taxonomy): domain Bacteria; species bacterium. The sequence goes on from JBBFLE010000010.1 coordinate 117,411, forward strand.
GCGCTCATGGCCAAGCCAAGGCTACTCATAATGGATGAGCCCTCCATGGGCCTTTCCCCCTTTTTCGTGGAAAAGGTTTTTGAGATCATCCAGAGCATAAACCAGAGGCAAGGAGTGGCCATCTTGCTTGTGGAACAAAACGCCAACATGGCCCTCTCTGTGGCCAGCAGGGGATATGTGCTCCAGACAGGGGAAATAGTTCTGGCAGACACTGCTTCCAATCTGCTTAACAATCCCCTGATGCAAAAGGCCTACCTGGGCGTGGCCTGAAACAGTCAATTCCTGTGGTGAGAAAGCAAAGGGGGGAAAAATGAACAAGAAGGAACTGGTGGAGAGGGTGCTTGCGGGAGAGGCTGTGGAAAGGCCGCCTGTGTCCCTCTGGTATCATTTCGGGATTCAACATGAAAGTGGAGAGCGCTTTGCCCAGACCAGCCTGGCCTTCTTCAGGTATTATGATCTGGATTTCCTGAAGGTCATGAACGACTACTATTATCCTCCTCCCCAGGGGTTGGAAGAGGTACGCACCAGAGCCCACCTGGAACGCATAGAGCCCCTGGATGTGGAAAAAACGGTATGGAAAGAGCAGTTCAAGGCCCTGGAGATCATATCAAGGGAACTCAGGGACAAGGCCTTTTTCCTGGATACGGTTTTTGACCCCTGGCAGACCTTGAAGCGCAACATGGCCGGGGAGAACATGGATCGCCTCATGGAAGAGGAGCCTGAGGCCCTCATGAAGGCCTTGGAGATAATAACAGGGAACCTCATAGCCTACTGCAGACGCTCTCTGGAGATAGGCTCTGCAGGCATATTTCTGTCAATAGCAGGAGGAAGAGAGATACTGAGCCGCCAGAATTTTCTCAGGTTTGTGAAACCCTTTAGCCTTAGGCTTCTTTCTGCTGTGGAGCCCCTCGGAAAGATGAACACGGCCCACATCCACGGAGAGGATCTTTTCTTTGAAGACGTCCTGGACCTGCCCGTGCAGGTCCTGAGCTGGTGGGACAGAGGGCCCAAGGGCCCTTCCTTGGCCCAGGTCAAGGAGAGGTTCAAGGGTTGTGTCATGGGGGGAATAGACCAGACCCTGGTCAGCAGGAGCAGCCCGGCCTTTCTCAGAAGGCATGTGATGGAAGGACTCAGTTTGGGGGGTAGAGAGAGGTTTTTTCTGGCCAATGGATGCAGCATAGACACCTGGGTTTATCCCGGCTCTGTGAAGGCCATCCTGGAGGCTGCCAGGACAGGCTGCTGAATCCATAAGCCACGGGAGGTGAAACCTATCATGGATCCCAACGCCAAGGAGATGATAGAGAAGCTCAGGGCTGCCATAAGAGACAGGGCTATTTGGTTCGCCCTTCTTTACAGGAGCTTCCAAGAGGCTCTTCCTGATGAGGATGTGGAGAGATTGGCCCGAAAGGCCATTCGAGAATTCGGAAGGATGAAAGCCCTCAAGGATCCCAAGGATTTCAGCCCTGCGCTTTGGGTCCGAAGGCATGTGGAGAAAGGCTCCAGCCTGGTTTTTGACTCGGAGGTAAAGGCCGCAGAGGGCCGTGCTCTTCAAATGATGAGACACTGCCCCCTGGTGGAGGCCTGGAGGGAGATGGGTTGTACAGAGGAGGAAATAAGGCTCTTCTGTGACATAGCCATGGAAGGCGACCGTGGAAGGGCCGAGGCCCATGGGGTGAGAATGGATCTTAAAGAAAGGATAGCCTTCGGGGATTCATGCTGCCACTTGGAGATCTCAGAGGAACTGTGAGGTATGAGGCTTGAACGTTTACCTTTGCGGGATGATAGGCTCGGGCAAGACAACCCTGGGCAGGCTCCTGGCCCGGGAATTGGGCATGGATTTCTTTGATCTGGATGAGGAGATGGACAAGGCCCTGGGTTACTCCTTCCACCGCCTGGTGAAGGAAAAGGGCTGGCTGGCTTTCAGGGAACTCGAGTATTCCATATGCAAACGCTTCGCTGGCATGCAGCACGCCGTGGTGGCCCTGGGTGGAGGCACAGTGCGCTATGAATGGAACCTGGATGTGCTAAGACCCACTGGCATTTTCATCCTTCTTCATGCTTCTCTGGAGACCCTGGCCTCCAGGGTCAGGCTTGCGGACCGCCCCAGGGTCAACCCCGGGGCTTCCCTGGAAGAGGACCTAAGAGCCATCTGGGAGACAGCTTCGGAAAAATACCTGGGATGTGCCCAACTCGTTTACCGGACCGACCAGAAAAGCCTGGAAGAGTCTGTGAATGAGCTGAGGGAGTGGATCCGAAATCACTTGGGGCTGGCTTGAGCTTCCAGAAAGCGGGGGGGTGTCTTGGAGGGTCTTGTAACCAGTGCCAGATGCCTGGAAAAGCAAAAGCTTCAGGGAGGAGGCCTCCCCTCCCCAGAAAAAAAGGTTGGTGGGCCCAGTTCATGTGCTGTGGGGCTTTGGCTTGCAGGCGCCGGGCCATAGTCCTGCCTTTGGGCTATTGCCCGTGCTCTGCCCTTACATCCACCTTGTTATCGTAGAAGGTGCTTCCTCCACCTCTGTCCGTCAGCCTCTGGGATGTGAGGGCGTTGACGGATCGAGGGCCCGGACAATGGGCCAGCCACCATACCCCTTCTGCCACCACCACGCCTCTGGGCACCTTGCTGGATACCTGGAGGATGAAAGGGACCTCACCCAGCTCATTGAAGGCCACGACCCTCTGGCCCTGTGAGAGCCTTTTTTCAGAGGCGTCGGTGGGGTTCATGATGAGGAACATACCCTTTTCTAGCCTCAGCAGCCTTTGCTGTTCCCTGAAGGAGGAGTTGAGGCCGTAGAGGCTTGGGGCTGTCATGAGCCTAAACTCCCCGGGCCCATCGTAAGGAGGCAAATACTGGGGAAGGGAAAGCGGCTCCCTGGGATTAAGGATCTCTATCTTGCCTGAAGGAGTATCAAAAGGCCTGGCAGGGTCTCTCTTGATCCTGAGCTCCACTGGCTTGCCTTCCCACAGGCTTTTCTCGTCTATGCCCTGGCGAAGGGGACTGGGGATGGACAGCAGTACCTGGATAAGCTCCTGATCTGTCTTTCTGAAGAAGGGTTCCTCAAAACCCATGGCCTGGGCCAGAAGCCCGAAGACCTCCAGGTTGGACTTGCTCTGCCCCACAGGGGGGATCACCGCTTCGGCCTTTTGTATGCAGTAATGACCGTAGGAGCGGTACAGGTCGCTATGCTCCAGGGATGAGGTTGCAGGAAGAACCACATCCGCATAGAGGGCCGTGTCGGTCATGAACCTCTCATGCACCACGGTAAAGAGGTCCTCCCGTGACAGGCCTTGGATTACCTGGTTCTGATCCGGAGCTACTGCCGCGGGGTTGGAATGATACACGTAAAGCCCCATCACCGGAGGATCCTTGATCTGGTTGAGGGCCGTGCCCAACTGGTTCATGTTGATCCTTCGGGTCTCTTGGGTCATGAAGTCCTCCCTCAGAATCTGGCTCATGTCAAAAGCCTTGCCTGTGGAGGTGGAAGCCAGACACCCGCCCCCGGGCCTTGCATAGGCCCCTACCAAAGCTGGCAAACACACAATGGAACGCACGCTCATGGCCCCGTTGGCATACCTGGAAAGTCCGCTTCCAAGACGGATGAAGGGGCATCGGGCGCGGCCGAAAGCCCTGGCCATCTCTTCCAGGGTGCTTTCATCCAGGCCGGTCAACTCCTTTACCCTGTTGGGTTTGAATTGGGGGAGCACCTGAGAACTCAATTCCTCGAAGCCCACAACGTGGGAATTCAAGAAATTCCTGTCCAGAAGTCCTTCTCTTACCAAGAGATGCATGAGGCCCAGGGCCAAGGCTCCGTCGCTGCCTGGCTTCACCAGGAAGACCCTGTCTGCCTCCGAAGATGTGCGCGTCCTGTAAGTTTCCACCAGCCAGACCTGGGCCCCTCTCCTTTTGGCTTCTCTGACTACTTGGAGGAAGTGGATGTTTGTGGCAAGAGCATTGATGCCCCAGAGGATGACCAGGTCGCTCTTGGCCGCATCCCACGGGTCGGGCCCTGGAGTATTTCCCATTACCGCGGCCCAGCCTGCCTCCTTGGCCGGGGAGCAGATGGTCCTGTCCAGCCGGGATGCCCCCAGCCTGTGGAAAAAGGGGTGGCCGGCGTTTCTTTGGATCAGGCCCATGGTGCCTGCATAGGAATAGGGCAGAATGGCCTCGGCTCCGAACTCTTGGATTATGGAATTCCACTTGGAGGCAATTCTATCTATGGCCTCTTGCCAGCTCACTGCGCGGAAATCCCCTGAGCCCTTGGGCCCGTTTCTGACAAGGGGGGTTTTGAGCCTCAGGGGGGAGTGCACGGTGTCCTGGTATCTGGTCATCTTGGGGCAGAGCGTGCCCCTGGTGAAGGGGTGCTCGGGGTCCCCCTTGACCCTGACCACGTGGCCGTTTTTGACCTCCACCAGGAGGCCGCAGGTATCCGGGCAGTCATAAGGGCAGACAGAACGTTTCATGACCTTGCTCATCACTGACCTCCCCACGGCTCTTTTGCATGACCCATCTCTGGGCTCAGGACCGCACAAGACCCTTCCATGGTTCCCACCAATACTTTACCAGGAATTGGCACTCATGGCGTCAGGAATTTTCTATGGCAACCCTCAGAAGATGAAGGGTGCAGCAACACTTCAAGCTTTTTTTACCCAAATCAGCTCAAAGCAATTTTGGGTAAATTTTGGGAAAGGGAGGGCCATTTTTACCCAAATCAGCTCAAAGCACTTTTGGGTAAAATTTAGGCTTTCCCATTTGGATTCCAAGGCAGGTTCATATGGGGAGGGCTACCCTGTGCCCCTTGAAGGGCTTGGTACTATTGTGATGGGGGAGTTCCATCTCCCAAGGCCCCCACAGCCACTCGCACTCCAGCTCGAGCTGGTTGACATTCGACCCGGAACCCGCTTAGCAATGAACCATCTCCTTTGAAGAACAGCAAATTGTTCCCGCCAGCCCTTGGGCTAGGGCCTTGACCCGCTACAATCTCTGCGCAACCGTCTCCGTCCACGTCTCCCCCAGCAACGAATACTCCCCGGCCCTCGGGAAAGGCCAAGAAGGGTTCATTATCTTCTTCCTGAGACTCAGCTCGAATCACCGCCACCTGGCCCATGGCCCTGGGGCTTCTGGGAGCACCAACGATGATCTCATCGCGACCGTCGCAGTCCAGATCCGCTGCCGCCACATTTGCGCCGTAGCCCACCCAAGTGCCTTGGGAGGAGGTGAAATTCACCTCCCATTCGGCCTTGAGGGAACCCACTTCCCATTGCATGGGCTCAGGGGTCTCCACCTGGAAGACTCTAACCAGGGCAGGGGCCATGGGTGCAGAGCCTGGGGCGGCAATAAGCTCAGGCCTACCGTCTCCATCTATGTCCCCTACTGCCAGGTTGGGCGCCCTCCAAGCCCACGGCTCCGGAAAGGGAACAAATCTGAGGCCCGTCTCCACAAGGCGTCCCTCCAGTAACTTGTATGCCTTGACCACTGTGCTGCCTTTAACAGGCCGCCACCAAGCCTGGTCATCCAAGTCCCCCAGGGATTCCTCCAGGCTGCTTATACCCACAATTATCTCCTCTTTCCAATCACCGTCCAAATCCCCTATGGCCACGCTGGGAGGATGAAGCAAGCCACGGTGATCAACAGAAGCCTCTGAAAGCACTCCACCATCTCTTCCTAGAACCCTTATCTTGGCCTGCGAGAAAATTCCCTTTCTAGTGGTTGCTACTACAAGCTCATCCAAGCCGTCTCCGTCCAAGTCTCCACTTGCCAGGCTCACTACCCCAGCCTTGGATGAGGCCTTGTAGTCCTTTATCCAATCCCCTTCCGGGGTGAAACTCTTGATGATGGGCCGTCCCCTGCGGTCCCTAAAGCAGGAGGTCAAGATACTCGGGGATAATGCCGGGTTGATCTCTACTGTAAGTTTCCCCTGGGCACCGTGGGAGGCAGTTCTGCCACGGGCTGTGACCTCGAAGTAGTAATCTCCCGGGAGAACCCACTTGGAGGTAAAAACTTCCAGAGTCACTTCCTGCCCCACTGCTGCCTGGGAGGTGGAAAGCTGTGCTTTCACACCCTCGGGAATTCCACTCAGGGAGAATCTCACAGGCCCGTCAAAACCTCCCAAAGGATTTGTTTTGATGGTGAAGGTGGCTTTATCGAGTTGTTTTACACTTTCGGCAAAAGGTGTGATGGAAACAGAGAAGTCCGCTACTTCCAAGGTCACCTGAATGCTGCTTTGATTCCCGCCCGAGGAAGCCATGAGTGAAAGCGAATAGACCCCAGCAGCACTCTGAGAGGTGGTGATCACCTTCAGGGTTGCCTGGGCAGCAAGCCCGCCGGAGAGCTGCACTAAGTCGGGGGTCACAACCAGGGCACAGTTGGGGACCGATCCGGTCACACTCAGGGCTACCTCTCCCTCAAAACCCGAGGCGGGATTGACTGTAATCACCCATGAGGCTGTTTCCCCTGCCTCCACTTTTATAGAAGGTGTCTCGGTGAAAAGGGTGAAAAACGGTTCCTGCTGAGAAATGCTAAGGGTGAAGGTCTTCTCGGAAACAGGGCTTTTTCCCGCCACCTGTTGTTGCAGCACATAAGTCCCTAACGGAAGTCCTCCTGGGATGGGCCAGTTTACCTCCAGGGACAGCTCGGATGCTGAGGCAATGTTGAAAACCGTAGTCTGTGAGAAGACCTCTGCTCCGGCCTGGTTCCTTACAATGGTCTCCAGGGAAAGCCCCTCCAGGGGAAGGGTTGCAAAATTGAAGATTCTTGTAACTATCTGCATTGTCTCGCCTGGGTAGTAGGTTCCCCTCTCTGTGTCAGTCAGAATTGATACTTCTGGGAGCGTGATGGTGAGCCTTGCCTCATTGTTCTCCTTTTGGAACTCTTCCACCTGGGCCTGCGGATCTGCCTTGAGTACAAAGGTCCTCGGACCTGGGGAGCCTGTGAGCTGGATTTGGTGGGAAAAGCTTTGGATCTGCCCTGGGGCAAGGGGAGCAACTTCAAAACTTGCCAAGAGCCTGGCCTCAGCTTCCTCATAGAGGGCCAGGGTGGTGGCAGGGGCATTCTCTCTACCCTGGTTTCGGATTTCCATTAAAAGGGCAGCCTGTGGCGGGTGACCGACCTCCAGGTTACCCATGAGTTCTACACTCAGATCAGGCAATCGGGTTCCGTACAGGAAGGATGTTTCCTTGAAACTTGTAAGTCCTTCCACTTCCAGGACGGCCCTGACTTTGTGTGACCCCGCAGATGTGTTGGGAATGGTGAACCTGGCGTTGCTTGTACCTCCATGGAGTGTGACAGGCATCATTCCCTGTGAAACTCCGTCCACCAGGATTTCCAGGGTGCCTTCTCCCTCCCCCAAAAAACTCGCCTCCACTTGGACCGGCTCCGTATTGGTTGGATACTCGACCTTCTCCGTCCTCACCCCCAAGAGCAAGGCACTTCCTACATCGAAAGCCTCTGACCCAGAGCAAAGAAGCATATCCCCCAAAGATATAGCGTAAGCCAGCCTGTGGATGCCCAGCACGGTTGTGGTGAAAGGAAAAGAAAGTCTTGCCGGCACAGGTTCTGCATTCGTAAGAGTCACCCCAATCTGGCCTGCCTCGGAGTATTCTCCCTGGGGGTCCATGATCCACGTGCGTATAATGGCCTCTAGCGACTCATTGCTTTCCATCCAAAGGGAGAGGTTGATTGTATCGGCCGAGCCGTATCGAGGCTTATCCAAAGCGGCCTCCCTCACCTTCACCCTGATGCCTGCCACATCAAAGGTTTGGGATGCTGTTATTAGCTGAGAGTCCGCAGTCCTGAGTCGGGCTGAGACCTCATACGTACCGGCTGTCATGACAGAGGGAAGCACAAGGCTGCGGGAAGTAAAGCCGGTGAAAGAAAAACTCTCGGAGTATCCCCCTGGTCCGCTGAGAGTCATGTTGCCGACTGCCTGCCCCTCCACTGTCACCACTACCGTGTCCCCAGCCCGGTATATGTGCCTATCGGTGGAAAGATGAATCAGCTCTTCTGTCTTTTTTATGGAAATGGCATTGAGGTAAATGGATCTGCCCGATTCGTGGTAGATGCCGAAGAAAAGCTTCTCGCCTGTGATCTTGGGGAGAGGTATCTCGAAGATCAGGCTCTGGGAGCCAGCCAACATGAAAGGCCTGTTCTCTTCGAAGCCATTGTAGTTGACCTGTGCCATCAGAGGTAACGCAGTTGCAGCGGAGGTCTGCACGTGAAGGGTCAACCTGGCTGTGTCGCCTTCCCCGTAGCTGGATTTGTCCAAAGATGGGGTCACTTGGAGAGCCAGGCCAGCCGTTGCAAATCTCACGATCCCCTTTTCCAGTGGCCCGGATGAGGAAAGCTCCCAGGTTCCCCAATGGTCCCTCTGATCCAGATCCTCCGGAAGCAAAGTGCCAAAGAATACTTCCTTTTCCTCACCTGCCCCTAGCCAGCCCTGTTCAGAGGAGTCCAGCAAGTCTTCCACTTGGACTCTGAGATTGAAACTTGAGCCCTGGTCTCCGGAGTTTTTCAACCAGAACCTGAAGATTGCTTCCTGGCCGGGTTGAAAGGTTTGATACGTGGGAGACTGGATCATCTGAATCAAAGCCGGCTTTACGGTGAAAGCCACCTCTTGAGAGGCCAAGGGCTCCCCACTGGTGGATAGCACAGAGACCCTGGCTGTGTATGCCCCCACCGCCAAGTCAGTGATGGGAATCTGGAAATCTATCAACTCAGAAGAGCCTGGAATCACAACAGGAAGTCTTTTCCCACCGTTCCAGTAATTTGCTCCGCTTGCATCTGTGACCTCAGCTAAAACGTTCAAGCCAAGCTCATTTGCCCCGAGGTTTGAAACCTGTGCACTTATGGGAACAATACCTCCACCTCCCACCCCTGTGCTCAAATTCAATTCAACCCGGTTCTGACGCCTGACCTGGAAAAAGCCTTGAGCTGACATATGGGGCTTGGCACAGGAGGCCGTAATAGCATAGCTTGCTTCAGGGAGCACGAAATATAGTACGTCGGAGGTCTTTTGACCCGGGAGAAGTGCGTAACTTCGCACGATTTCTATAGCGCCGGGGCTTACCTGGTAATTCAGGGTCAGCACCTCTTCCAGGAGCCCCGTGTTTGCAAGACTCACCTCTACTGCCACAGGCCCCTCGGAGTATACAGCCTGAGGGAAAAGGTGTATCTCTGCGCCAAGGCCGTAAAAGACTTTTCGGACCTCAAGTCCTGAGAGATCTCCGGTGAAAACAAAGCTCAAATCCGTATCACTCTGAATCTGGTGGAAGGTTTCCAAGGACCTGTTTTCGCCTCCTTGGAGGCTCAGACCTTGGGTCAGGATGGTCTGCCCGCTTTTTTCCTTTATCTCCAAATTCACCCAGACGGGAAGCCTTCCATGGTTGGCCAGGTTGACCCTGATGGGAAATGGTTCCTCACCTGCCACTTGCGGCACATCAAGGCTTTGGTACACCTTTGGGACTTCGACTTCCAACTGGTCCTGTAATTCCAACAAGGTTTTGTCGTGGTGGAGCACCACTCCGGTGAGCACAATGCTGCCTTCTTCCCCTGCAATCATGGACACAGAGATGGGGAAATTCCCCCCTGCCTGAAGCTCCAAGCTCTGGGAGAAAAGCTCCAACATCTGTCCGGATGGGTCACGTGCCAAGAGGTAAAGCTTGAGCCCACCTGCATTGGCAGGGGCCCTGTTTTGGATCGACCCCGATATCCTTATCAACTCCCCCGGCCTGTATATTTTTCTTTCCGGCTCAAGAGTAAGAACAATGTCCTGCTCCGCCACGTAGAATGGATAAGTTGCCCGGGCCAAGACTTGAGCCAGGCTGTTTCTCACTGATGCCTCCAGAAGGTATTTCCCTGGGGTTGAAAGGGGGCCTGTGAGGTCAGTGAATTCTCTGGTCTCACCCGAAGACAGACTCACCGGGTGTGTTGTTTCAAGAATCTTCTCTGCCCCTTCATCCCGGTTCAGGGAAATGTAAAACCTTTCCCCATCTGCCAGATATATTGTTTCATATGGGCCTGAAGCAATGGAATTGAGTGCTTCGAAAGTCTGGCTGCAGTTGTCTGTGATACCGTAATCACACTGGTAATCAGTCCACTCGCCCTGGAAATTCCCGTCCCTGTCGAAGCGGACAACCCTCTTGTTGCCTGAATCTATGACGTACACAGAGCCCCATGTTCCCACTGCAATGCCCGTAGGTAAGCTGAGCTCTCCCGGGCCGCTTGCGGCAGTTCCGAATTCTCCCAGGAAGCGGCCCTCCAGGTCGAAACGTTGGATTCTGTTGTTGCCCGTATCGGCCACATATACATATCCGGTAGGCCCCACGGCGATTCCCCTGGGGGAAGAGAACTCTCCATGGGCCTGCCCTTCCTGGCCCCAGCCCACAAGAAACATTCCATCAGAATTGAAGATCTGGATGCGGTGGTTTCCGGTATCTGCCACATACACTTTCCCATCCCCAGAGACCGCTATCGCCTCAGGGGATCTGAATTCTCCCTGGCCCTCTCCTTCGCTTCCCCAACTCCCAAGGAAATTGCCATCTCTATCGAAACGTTCCACACGATTATTGCCTGTGTCAGCCACATAAATAGAGCCGTCCGGGGAAAGCGCCATTCCTTTGGGGTCCTGGAACTGCCCCTCGCCGCTTCCCTGCTGGCCCCACTGGTTGAGGACCGTAACCTCACCATATGAAATATCCAGTTCTTGGATCACATGGCGGTAGGGGTTGAAGGCATAGATGGTCCATTCCTGAGACGCAGCCATGGCAGAACCCCACTCGAACCAGGCGGGCCAGTCGTGTTGATCCTGACAGTAGAAGAGCTCCTTTTCCTTGCAATAATCCCACTGATAGTCACAGTAGCCCCAATAAATCTCTTGGCAGGCTCCACAGGTGGGTTCGCAGTAGCCTATGACCCAGGAGAAAAGATGATTCCCGCTCCCATCAAATGCCTGAATACGGCTGTTCAAGGTGTCCGCAACGTATATTGTCCCATCGAGGCTTATTGCCAACCCGCTGGGGGATAAGAGCTGCCCTTCAGCCGTGCCCGGCTCACCCCAGGCGAAAATGAAGTTGCCTTCCCTGTCAAAGACCTGAATGCGATTGTTCCCTGTATCTGCCACGTAGATGTAACCCTCAGGTCCAAGGGCCACACCTTGGGGGTTGGAAAATCGGCCTTGTTCAGCTCCCTGCTCCCCAAAGGCAAATACAAAGTTTCCCTGCACGTCAAATACCTGGATACGATGGTTTCCCGTGTCAGCAACCAGGATGTGGCCGTCCTGGGAGGCAGCTATGCCGCGAGGGCTTATCATCTGGCCTTGGGATTGGCCGTAATCTCCCCATTGCCCCACCGCATTACCCTGGAGGTCGAACTTGAGCACCTGATGTAATCCAGAATCTACTACGTAGATGTATCCCTGGGGGCCCAAGGCTATTCCTGAGGGTTCCAGGAACTGGAATCCGCTTCCAAACTGATCGGCCCAAAACCCACCCTGGTACTTGAGAACCTGGCGGTACCCAGCATCTACAATGTAGATGGAACCTTCTTCCGAGACCATTATTCCCCTCGGCTCGCTGAACCCATTCCAGATATCTTTCCATTGGGTTTCACCTGCCGGAGAATATTCCCAGAGCCGATTCTTGTCTGCTTCGGGCACAAACAGCCGGCCATCTCCTGCCACCGCCACGGTCTGAGGTCTGCTGATCCATTTTTCATAGATACTCTTGGGATAATGGACCTGAAATCCCCAAACAAGACTTGGGACCATTCGGCTCACCGTAACCGTGACGACTCCGTTTTTAAGTTCGAGGGGTCCGTTGGTGAGGCTGGTCAGGGCGGAAGCTGAGTCAGTCAACAGGTACACATCCTGGTTGGTGCGGGTTTCCAGCCCTGCCCTGAGGCCTTCGATGCGAAGCGACCTGTCCAAAAGGATTATTTCTTGGGTGGAGCCGTCTTTGACTCTTGCCCGGAGGTTTACCGGGCCACCTGCAGCCTGCTCAGGAACAGGAATCTCAGCCAGGATCTTGGTCTCTCCGCACAGAATTTCTCCAGTGGTATTTCCCTCCCAGATCGTGAGACCTTCCGGGCTTGTTAGACTTATATTCTGTGCCGTGTATGCTGTGTCCACCCCACCCTGGTTTTGGATTGTCAGTGGAATGACCTCTCCAGGCTTTGGAGTCGGAGATCCCGAATAAGTGACCAAAAGCCTGGAGTGGGGAATCTGGAAGCCAACTTCTTTTCTCAAGACAGCCTGCGGCGAAAGAATAGCTTCCACTTCTATTCTTTGATTTCCTGGAGCAATATCCGGAGGAATGTAAAGAGAAAAGGCGACCTGGGAGCTTTCTCCGGGAGGCAAAGACACAAAACTGGTTTGGGTTTGAGTGGTGCCAGCAAGCCGGGCGGTCAAAGGCACCTGGTCCAGGGCGAATAGACCGTTGTTGACCAAACTTACTGTGAGAAAGGCTGTGTCCCTGGCTCTGTAAGAGGTCTTCTCCAACCGAGCGGAGATCACAGGAAGGGAGTTATTGGTGATTCTTAGCTCTGTGGGACTTCCAGTTCTGGTCTCGTCTGATTGAGCGTAGGAAAGAACATAGGTTCCCAGCTTAATCGGCGGGAAGACAACAGGCACATCCAGGGTCTTTGTCTCCCTCACGGCCAAGGTGAAGGGCAGGGTTTCAGACCAAACAAGGCTGCCCCCAGGCTCTTTTAGGTTGATCTCCAAGGTACCGTTACGCACATTGATTTGACCTCGATTGGTAATGGTGAAGGGTATTATGTTCAGCCCGGAGTTGTACCTGGGTGGAAGCTGTGGCTTCACCTCTACTTTGCTTTCGGGTACATCAAACCGGGTCCAGGAAGTTGAAACCCTTTTCCCTCTGTACAAGGTTTCCAAGCTCACAGAGTATGTGCCTGGGGCGGCTGTTTGAGGGATGGTGAAGCTGTTGGTAAAGGTCGTGCTTCCATGGGCTGGCAAATCCAGGCTTCGGGAGTCTTGGAACACGAGCTCTCCCTGGGCATTCATGATTGCTAATCGGACCTCAGCGGGCCAACCCAAGACAACCTTGTTTGCCACCGACCAATCTATTAGGACGCTCTCTCCTTTTTCATATCGGGATTTCTCAAGCTGGAGCCCCAGATCGGCATTGGGCACCACCACCCAAATGCCCTTTGCAGCAAAGCCCCCATTCTTGCCTTGTTCGTCACGGAAATAGGCCCAGACCCTGTCTGTATTTCTCACAGGCTCCAGCACATATGTGAAACTGGAGTGGCCCCTGGCTGGAACCATGGAGGTATTTTCCTCGCGCCTGTTGTTGTGTGGCAAGATGAAGCGAGTGGTGATCTGTCTGTCCGTGTCAGTGTTGTTCCAGAGGTTGAAAGTTAAATGGACTGAACTCCCCGGAAGATAGTGCTCTCGGTCGCTTTGCACGGAAAAACTGAAGTCAGGGCTTCTGTAAGAGTCGGCAGGAGGATTGCTCGCCACAAAACGGCCCGAATCCGTCTCTGCCTCAGGCTGTACGATGATTCCTTTTGAATCCAGCAGCACATAGTCCACATGGTAGATCCCCACAGGTCCCTTTTGCTGAGTGGGAAAAGTGGCCTGGATCGAGCTGCTTCCCCCGGCAGGGACCGGCATATCCAGGGTCTGCTCGCCTAGAAGAACTGACCTGTTGGGATCGTAAAGTCTCAGCTTGATCGCAGAGGCATCCCTGTTGGCTTGGTTTACAGCGGTTATATCAAGGGTGACATCCTGGCCGGGCCTTACCTGGGGAAGCATTTGAGGACTCTTGGCCCAGGTGATGATGTCCCTGACAAGGGCCTTTTCTTCAGATGAAGCCTGGTTGTGCTCTGAGGCAAAATCAGAATACATTGAGGTGACGATCACCCTTCCAAGCCCGAATTCATACATGAGCATTGCCGGCTGACCGTTGGCAGTCCTTCTCAAAAGAATCGTTGAGTTGGAGGGATACTCTGTGAAATAGCCGTCCACGTTGAGATCCGGTGTAGCCTTGCTGATGCTGGCCAAGATTTGGTGCCATGTGTCTATGAAGGCAGCGCCTCTGAAACAGCTATGATCCTCGGCCCAGCCGTAACCATTGATCTTACGCCGGCTGCCATCTGCTTCCTCCGGCACGGGCAGGATCGAGAATTCGTATCCGTGCTGCTGGGCGAATACAATCAGGGTTCCGCCTAGTCTCACGTACTCTTCCAGATTGGCCTTGAAAAAACTGGAATTTTCAAGGCCTACAAGCCCACCCGAAGGAATTATGAGAAGCGGATAATTGGCCAGGGCCTCGGGGGAGAAGTTGTCGGGTTTGTACCGCCTTATGGGTTCGTTGAAAGTCCCTTGAATGAGATCTGACATGGACAGAGCAAAGCCCCTGCCCAAGATAGCCACATCAGGTGCTGTAACGTAATCTTCATGAAAGAGTTCCCAGGCCACCTCAGAGCTAAGTTCGTACCCATTGGAGAGAGCCAGGTAAGTCTCTTCATCCATTGTCCCCGTTCGGTATTCCCAGAGCAGGTAGTCCTGCATCCAGAACCAGACAAGTGATCTCTTGTTTTTCTTTACCGCCAGCCTGTCCCAGGACTGATCCAGCAGCTCCTGGGAAGTAAAGTCTCTGGATGAACCGGGCAAACCTTCAAAATCGTCGGGATGATCTCCTCCAGGAGGTCTGCATTCCCCTCCTCCACAATCCCCACAGCCGATGGGGGGGCCCCTCCTGCAATTGGAAGGCGGTTTGAAATCCTTTAAGACATCCCGCCAGGCATGAAGTATTCCTCCGAGAGCATCGCGAGCTTGTTGAGGTCCTATGTTTGTAAAAAAGTAGTAGGCGGCAATCTCTCCATTTTTGAAATCCCTAACCAGACCCTCATACCCGGTCGCCGGCTCGGTCAAGGCTCTATATTCTGTCATGACAGCCCTTGCATTCCATGCCACTGTCTCAGGGGATAAGGAATTGCATTCAAGGGATTCAAATTCCGCAGCTCGTCCCATCCCGATTTCCAGATGGCCGTGCATAAGTTTTCCGCCAATGTCCCAAAGCCCCCGGTACCAACGTTCTTGTTTGTCCCTGTCCCCCTCATGGTAAACTTCGTCGATTCCTACGCTGTACGCATGAAGAGGACTTGCCAGATCTGCTGGATAATGAGAAAGTCGGCCGAATTGTTTCCACACCTTCTTGTAATCTTCTAAAGTCGAACTGCAGGTAATTTCGCTTAAACGCTTTCTTGTCTTCTTTTTCTCATCCTCAATGGCTTCAAGTGCGGTCCCAGGAGTGATTTCTGCACTGGCACTCAGATTAAGGACCTCCCGTATGGAGCTATCCCACTCCGGCTTGTGCTCTGGGTTGAAGGAATGCTTGGGACTGTTGAGTCCATCGGATCTATCTGGTTCAGAAGAACCTATTCTCAAGGCGCGAAATAGGCTAGAGTCATCAACTTCTTGTTCGCATCTGTTGCTCAGAGGCCTTGGAAGAGGAATACAACCGGGATCATTTTGGGATGTGCACTCTCTCTGACAGCTCTCGGCCCGCTTGGCCAGCTTTCCATGATGATTTAAAACCCCCAGAATCCCCCCACACCAGGCATCGAGGGATTCTGGAACAAGCAGTCCCAATGCGACCAAAGCTCCAAGAGCCGAGGCGTATTTCACTGAGCTCCCTCTTTTCTTGTGAACTTCTGCACAACGTTGTGGATTGTTATAGCGGCTCGACCTTCGTGAAGGGTCTTTCCCACAAAGACTTGATCCTCGTAGAAAGCCATGACCAGTTTTTCGTCCATGGTTTCAATCTTGTCCATGTCGCTTAGCTTGTCGAACCACTCCGAGTAGCTCTTCTTCTTGTGTTTCCAGTAGCCTATCATCTTGCCTGTTTTGTCAAAAACCATGGCATCTATTACCCCAAAGGGCTTC